>JAJQAI010000157.1 GCA_021203915.1 Prevotella sp.
TGTGGATAAAGCGTGAAGAAGGGAAATTATCCTCAATAACCTTCTTTAGGTCTTTATTTATTGGATATATCATTACGGAATTAAGTGAGGGTAGGGCTTGTTGTAAAACGGCATCGTCTTGATACCCTAAAAGGGAATTATGAAGAAGCTCTTCTTTTTCATCCTCATTGTAAAGGTCAGCGGGAATAATAATCGTAGGTGAGTCAATTAAAACGTCAATTTGGGATAATCCTTCTTCTTTGATTTCCATCTTAGAGAAAGCCTCTCTTAAGTTGGCTGCGATAGCTACACCGGTTTTCATCTCATAGGGCTCCACTTTGGTTCCTTCTAAATCAGAAAAAGAAAACCAAAGGGATGATTGGCTAATACGGATTGTTACCTTTTTTTTCGACATAAAATCATTCCCAATTTCCTATATTATCATTAGGCATTAAGATATCACCTATTTTTAGCCCAGGATATTTACCTAGACTAGTTGCCTGCTCAATAAGGGTTGCTACATCATTGCGGTTTAAGCCTTCAAGGTACTCATCAAAAGTAGTTCCGCATTCCATAACAGGTATCTTTTTACCCGATTTACTCATATACTGGCTAGTAGAAAGATTGAATTCAAGACGATCAGTAAAAGGTATAAATCTAAGAGAATCTTCTAAGAGTCCCTCTTTTACTAGTGTTCTCAAATTATCCGTATATACTCCATGAGCTTTTAGGTAAGCCTCTTCAGCGCCACGTATTTTAAGGAGTCGCTCTTTAACAACAACCTCGCGTTTTGATAGTTGAGACTCAAAGCGTATAGGACTTGATATGCATATAATACAAGCAACAATCAAACACGCAACTAAGAAAATCAAAACAAGATTGTTATTGACCTTTTTCATAAGAGGTTTTAAGCACCGATTTCTTAAAAAAACAAGTTCAAGGTTCTGCAAAAGTAGAAAAAAATGTTGAAAACCCCTATATTAGGTAAGGACAAAAAGGTGAATAATCTTGACTTTAATAGGCCTAAAATTTATATATTTGCACATAAAGTCTTTTCCCCCCAAAAAAAATCATGAATTTAGAAAAGTTTCGACAAACTTTATTAAAGACTTTTCCTTTCACCCCAACAAAGGATCAAGCAAATGCTATAGATGTTTTTTGTCAGTTTCTTTTTGATAAGAATCATCGTACGGTGATGATTATGCGCGGTTCAGCCGGTACGGGAAAGACTTTACTGGCTTCAGAAATTGTTCGTGCGATGGATACAATAAGTCGTGGAGTTGTACTTTTAGCTCCAACAGGTCGTGCTGCAAAGGTTTTCTCTTCATATGCTGATGCTCAAGCCTATACTATCCATAGGAAGATTTATCGCCAAAAGTCCTTTTCTGATGGAATAGGTCATTTTGTTCTTGGGGAAAATTTATTTAAGAATGTGCTTTTTTTAATTGATGAGGCATCGATGATTTCCGATCAAGTAGCTTCGGATTCAACACCTTTTGGCTCAGGCAATCTTCTAGAAGATTTGATATCTTTCATCTATAGTGGAAAGGGTTGTCGTATGGTACTTATTGGTGATAAAGCACAACTTCCGCCCGTTGGTCAAAGTGAAGCTGCAGCTTTAAGGCCCGAGATGCTTTTGTCTTATAATCTCAAAGTGTATAGTTGTGATTTAGATGAGGTACTGCGTCAAGCCACTGCTTCTGGAATACTTTTCAATGCAACTCTTATACGACGTATAGTAAATAGCGATGAAAAATCCCTGATACCAAAGATTAACCTTAAAGGATTTGCTGATATTGAGATTGTCTCTGGAAGTGACCTTATAGAAAGTCTAATTAATAGTTACAAAGAGGTTGGTGAAGACGAAACTATTGTCGTAACTAGAAGCAACAAATGGGCAAATAAGTATAATCAAGGAATCCGCACAACGGTTTTTGACCGCGAAGAGGAAATGACCAGTGGAGATCTGATTATGATTTCTAGAAATAATTACTATTGGACAAGTGAAGATTCTGCTGGGAGTGATGAAAACTCAAAAATAGAGTTTATAGCTAACGGAGATCGTGCAAGAATCAGGCGCGTAAGAAACCTAAGAGAACTTTACGGATTTCATTTTGTAGACGCATGGTTGGAGTTTCCAGATTATGATAACTTGGAAGTTAGTGCTATTTTGATAACTGATAGCCTATATTCTGAAGCTCCAGGGTTAACTCCCGAGCAGAGTAAAGATTTATATGCAGCCGTTTTGGAGGATTATAAAGATGTTGCCTCTAAAAAAGAGCGTCAAGAAAAGATAAGAAAAAATCCCTATTACAATGCTTTGCAAGTTAAATACGCATATGCAGTGACTTGTCATAAAGCTCAAGGCGGACAGTGGTCACACGTTTATCTTTATCAAGGCTATATGGCAAAAGAGATGTACACTAAGGATTATATACATTGGTTATATACGGCCTTTACTAGAGCAAAAGATAAACTTTTTTTGGTTAGTTGGCCGAAGAATCAAGTTGAAGATATTAAGGAAGAATAA
>JAJQAI010000100.1 GCA_021203915.1 Prevotella sp.
CTATCAAAACTAGGTTTATCTTGATTAACATACATAAGGTCAAAGAATTCGCCTTTAGAAATCGCTTTTTCATTTTTAGCTATGTTCAGTATCAAGGCGTATTTCTTTTCAAGGTCTTTTTCTTTAA
The DNA here is from genome assembly GCA_021203915.1 of Prevotella sp. Taxonomy (GTDB): domain Bacteria; phylum Bacteroidota; class Bacteroidia; order Bacteroidales; family Bacteroidaceae; genus Prevotella. Next base: position 128 of record JAJQAI010000100.1, read on the forward strand.
AAGTTAACTTTCTTCGATCAATGTATTCATGATAAAGTCCCTCTACTGTCCAATAATCAAAAATAGTAGTTCTGCCATCTTGTCCACTAAAGCCCTCAGCATCCATACCTTTTTCTCCTACTTCTTGGCCAGAATATAGCATAAAAGGGTTTTGATGCATTAAAGATTCTACAATTAGTGCTGGTATACCCTTATAAGCGTTACCTGTAAGAAAATCACTTGCTAGGCGAAGTTCATCATGATTCTCAAGAAAATATAGCATATGAGGAAGAATGTCGTTAACATTCTGCCATTGCTGAGTAATCATTTGAGCAGAGCAGTTCCCTCGCATAACTCCACAAAGGCAATCATACATACCAACCTTATCATAAAGATAATCAAACCCTGAAGCTAGGTATACACGATATAGCCCTGGGTTATATACCTCACCGATGAATAATATATTGGGATGTAAACGTTTTATCTTCTCAATAGAGTAAGCCCAAAATTCTTTTGGAACCATCTCTGCCATGTCGCATCTAAAACCATCCACACCTTTAGAGGCCCAAAACTTTAGGATTTCAGTCATTCTATCCCAGGTATTAGGGATGGGATCAAAGTGATAAGATTTCCCACCAAAATCGCAATAGTCAACCCCATAATTAAGTTTTATCGTCTCATACCAATCATTTTTTTCGGGGTGATTATCAAAGCGGTCATTGCCCGTTGCTTTTGCCGGAAACTCAACGTATGGCTCAGCCTGCCCACAATAAAGATCAAAAGAAGGCTCAAACCTCTGGCCAACGCAGTAATAAAAATTGTTTTGCGGAGAAAAGCCCATATTTGGGTCATCTTTCTCTGCTAAATCCTGAATATCTTTAGGCTTAGCAACGGATTTATATTGACGAGCAACATGATTAGGGACAAAATCAATTATTACCTTAAGTCCAGCTTTATGAGTGCGTTTAACTAGTTCCTCAAATTCAGAGATTCTTCTGTCCACATCGTCTGCTAAATCGGGGTCAACATCATAATAATCCGCAATGGCATATGGCGAGCCGGCATTTCCCTTAACTATAGCAGGGTGCTCTTTTGGAATACCAAATTTGGAATAATCTTTTGTTAGGGCATGACGTATAATACCCGTATACCATATATGAGTAATGCCAAGGGCTTTGATTCTTTGTAATATAGAATCATCAAAGAAAGACATTTTTCCACATCCATTTTCCTCAAAAGTCCCATTTACTTTTCTTTCGAGGCATTTATTACCTAAAAGACGTGGTAAAACTTGGTAGATAATTATCTTGGATGAGGTCATAAAGCTTTTTTTTATTCTATTCCGTGTGCTGTTACGCTTGGAGCGATACGAGCAATCATACCCTGAAGAGCCTTACCTGGACCACATTCGGTAAAGTCGTCTGCACCATCAGCAACCATTGATTCAACACAAGTAGTCCATTTAACGGCACTTGTAAGTTGAGCTATAAGGTTAGCTTTAATGTCCTCGGGGAGAGTGTGAGGTTTACCATCAACATTCTGATATATAGGACATTTAGGCTTAGAAAAAGTAGTATTATTAATGGCAGTCTCAAGTTCTTCCTTAGCAGGTTGCATAAGTGGAGAATGGAATGCTCCACCAACCTTTAATGGTAATGCACGTTTTGCACCTGCAGCCTTTAACTTTTCACATGCTTCATTAATAGCATCAATGCTGCCACTAATGGCAAGCTGTCCTGGGCAATTATAATTTGCAGGAACACAAACGTAGCCCTCCTTGTTAACTTGTGAGCATATCTCTTCTATCTTATCATCTGGCAATCCAATAATGGCAGCCATTGTAGAAGGAGTTATATCACAAGCTTTCTGCATAGCCATAGCACGAGCATATACAAGCCTTAGGCCATCCTCAAAACTAAGAGCACCAATTGCTACTAAAGCTGAGAACTCACCTAGTGAATGTCCTGCAGCCATTGAAGGAGTAAATTTCTCCCCCATACATAGTGCACTAATAACACTATGAAGAAAGACAGCAGGTTGAGTAACCTTAGTCATTTTAAGCTGCTCATCAGTTCCTTCAAACATAATGTCGGTTATAGAGTAACCAAGAATATCGTTGGCCTTATCAAAAAGATCTTTTGCTAGAGGGTTACTTTGATATAGGTCTTTTCCCATACCAACAAACTGTGCTCCTTGTCCTGGAAAAACAAATGCTTTCATGTGAAATATAAAATATTAAAAATTAATCAATTAGAAATTTTATCATTTAAAATGACGGTGCAAAGTTAAGGATTTTTTCATTAAAGCACAAATACTAGCCCCCACTAGATAATGACCAAGAAAACAGCTTATCAGACTTATAAGAAATTATCGGCTAATGAAAATTATAGGTAAAATATAGC
>JAJQAI010000190.1 GCA_021203915.1 Prevotella sp.
TCTAGATACAATAGACCAAAATACTTCTTCGATAGAAAGTAGGAGAGAAAAAACTTGATGCTTTAGCAAGCTAGTCAGCTATAAAGATTAATTGCACCACACCATATGCCCCCAAAAAATCTATTGCTAGAAAAAAACAAAAATCCACTAACACACTCTTTTTTTGTTAGGATGCTAGTGGATTTATTTTGTCTTAAGGGTTGATTTCTAAAGAATCAATCAGTATCTGGAGTGATAAGTTTATACCCCTTTCCATGGATATTTATAATCTCAATCTGATCATCTTCTTTGAGATGTTTGCGCAGTTTTGTGATGTAAACATCCATTGAGCGAGCATTGAAATAGTTATCGTCAATCCAGATGGTCTTTAGCGCGAAATCACGCTGAAGAATCTCGTTAGCATGTGAGCAGAGAAGAGCTAAGAGTTCATTCTCCTTAGTAGTCAACTTAGTCTGTTTGTTATCAATGCTAAGCAATTGCTTCTGCGTATCAAAGGTGAAACGACCAATATGGTAAACTGTGTTTTCCTTATTCTTCTTTCCATGTACACGGCGAAGGATTGCTTCAATACGGAACACTAGTTCCTCCATTGAAAAAGGCTTTGTGATGTAATCGTCAGCACCAAGCTTGAATCCCTCTAGGATATCTTCCTTTAAGGTCTTAGCGGTAAGGAAAATAATTGGTGTCTCAGCATTTGCCTGACGAATATCCTGAGCTAGTGTGAAACCATCTTTCTTAGGCATCATAACATCTAGCACACAAATGTCAAATTTACTCTTTAGGAAGGCCTTATATCCAGCCTCACCATCTGCACAAAGTTCAGCAGAGTAACCTTTAGCTTGTAGATACTCTCTTAGGAGCATACCCAAGTTCTCATCATCCTCACAAAGTAGGATCTTTAATTTCTCGTCCATAATTTTTACTGTTTAATAAATGGTAATGATATTATAAAATTTGTTCCTTTTCCTTCTTTGCTCTCGGTATGTATCTCACCTTTATGCAGATCTACAATATTTTTTACATAGGCTAGACCCAAACCGAATCCTTTCACGTCATGCACATTACCTGTATGTACGCGATAGAACTTTTCAAAGATTTTCTTTAAATTTTCTTTCTTTATTCCAAGTCCGTTATCCTTTACCGAAAGGTATACTTTCTCCTTATCGTTCCAGGTTGTAATAAGAAGTTCTAGTGCTCTATCTGGATTACAGTACTTAACAGCGTTATCAAGCAGATTGAATAGCACATTTGTAAAATGCACCTCATCTACATATATTATAGGATTAGTCGCCTTAAGGTCAACTGTTATATGTCCACCTGTATGCTCAACTCTAAGTGTAAAGGTGTTAGAAACGCTCTCAACCATCTCATTAAGGTTAAGTTCTTTCTTCTTAATAATGGCCTTATTCTTGTCAAACATAGACATCTGAAGCACCTTCTCAACAAGGAAGCGTAAACGCTTTGCTTCATCGTTTATAACACTTGAGATATGCTTGAGAACATTTGGGCTTTTTGTCACTGACTCATCACCTAGCATCTGCGAAGCAAGTGAGATACTACTAATTGGTGTTTTTAACTCGTGAGTCATATTGTTTATAAAGTCCGTCTTAATTTCTGAGTAACGCTTCTGTCTAAAAATAACAACTATGGTAAAGACAAAAGTAACTAGTAGTACAATGGTGAAGATTAAAGATGGAATCATAAACCTCACACTACTAAAGATATAACTATTCATATCAGGGAAATGCACACTAACAACTCCCATCTTATTGGCAGGATCATTTCTAAACAATGCCTGTGAATAAGTATATTCCCCACCTTTTTCAGAATAATCTGGACAGCGGTAAACCTCTCGACCATCTTGTGTAGAAACAGTAAAATGATATGGAATATCTATACCTTGATTCATCAGTTCTGTCTTGAGGTCTCTATCTAGCATCTTAAAATTTATCCTCTCCCTAAGTGGCTTATCTGATGCAGTATAAAGTATGTTATAAACCACCTCATCTAGCAGCGCCTTTTGATATACATAGCGATTCTTAACACGCTCACGCATAGACTTAGTGGCCTGAGAAACTGTACTCTGATCAGTCTTTATTATCACCGCTTTAGGCAATGAGGAGGGTTTTGTCTTAATGGTCTTTAGCTCAAAGGTTGAATAAAGGCCATAATCAGGCTGGTTATTTGCATGAGCCAAAGTAGAATAATCTAGGTTTGTAGACTTTCTAGAGGAAGAGTCCTTATCAGCAGTATCAACATCTTTCTCAAGATACTTTAGAGTTTCATTAAGCTCTAAGTTTCTTGAGGCTTGAGACAAAGCAGTAGTAACAGACTCATCAAATTGCTCCTTTTTCATCTGCACCATAGCCTCAAAATATTTAGCCTGCATGAATAAAAGGACCATAAAGGAGAGCCCCATCACTATTGCTATTACCCAAATCGTTGTCTTTTTCATCACTGCAAATTTAATTCTTAAACCGATTGGTGTTAATCCTTCCTGTTAACA
>JAJQAI010000289.1 GCA_021203915.1 Prevotella sp.
GTATAATTCTTAGAGATTTGAAGCTAAGACCAACCCAAATGTTCAATTATGATAATTATCTTTCTTCAGCTAACAAAATAAATGGCACGGGGCTGTTTAATATGGTAGAATTTAACTTTACCCCAAGAGATACTACTTCCATTTGTGATACGCTAGATTTAAATCTTTCGTGTGTCTTTGGGAAACCATACGACTTCTACCTTGAGACTAATTTTAAAAGTAAAATAAATGGACGTATGGGGCCAGAGTTAGTCCTTGGTGTTACCAAACGAAATGCATTTCGTGGAGGAGAAAAACTTGACGTCAATATTCATGGTAACTATGAGTGGGAAATTGGTGGAAAGGTTAATGGCGCATCTAACATGAATGCTTATGAGTATGGAGCAGATGCCTCAATAGAGTTTCCAAGACTGCTTGCTCCCTTTGTAAAGAAAAAGCCTTTTTATACCACTCCTTCAACCGAGGCTAAAGTATCATTTAATAGTTTAAAGCGTCCTGGTTATTTTAGAATGAACACTTTCATCTTTGAATGGACATATAAGTGGCAACGCTCTTCTTCCTGGCTTCATGAACTTAGTCCGCTGACCTTGCAGTATCAGCGCCTAAGTAACACCTCTGAGCAATTTGATTCCATTCTTATAGATAATCCTTACCTAATGGCATCAATGCAAAATGTTCTCATACCTAAAATACGTTACTCTCTTACCTATAGTAGTAGTTTAAAACACCGCAGTCCCATAATATGGAATTTCACAATTACTGAAGCAGGTAATATCCTATCCCTATTTTATTTAGCAGCAGGAAGGAGTTGGGCCGAAAAGGATAAAAACCTTCTTGAAAATAGTTATGCTCAGTTTGTAAAATTTGAAACTGATTTTAGTAAAATTTGGCAATTGGGGCTTAAGTCGCAATTAGTAGGCCACATAGCAGCAGGTGTAATATGTTACTATGGAAATAGTAATGCTTCTCCATATAGTGAGCAATTCTATGTGGGTGGAGCTAATAGTATACGTGCATTTGCAACTAGAAGTATAGGACCAGGAAAGTTTAAATCAGAGTCATCTAAGTATTCTTATTTAGATCAAACAGGCGATATTAAAATACAACTAAACCTTGAGTATAGATTTAATCTGTTTGGTAACCTTTATGGAGCAGCATTCTTGGATGCCGGTAATGTTTGGGCTCTTCACAATGATGAATTTAGAGAAGGTGCTCAATTTAAATTAAAGAATATGTTTAAAGAAATGGCTCTTGGTACGGGTATTGGTATTCGTTATGACTTAGATTTCCTTATATTACGTCTTGATTGGGGTGTAGGATTACATGTGCCATTTGATACGGGTAAGCATGGATTCTATAATATATCTAAGTTTAAAGATGGTCAAGCTCTGCACTTTGCAATAGGATATCCTTTCTAATTAAGGAAATTAACTTGCCACTCAAAAACAATAAGTTTTTAATAAAAAAAGATTAACTTTGAACATTAATAAAAACGAATAAAATATGAAACCAACTTTACTATTACTAGCTGCCGGAATGGGAAGCCGTTATGGAGGTTTAAAGCAACTAGATACTTTAGGTCCCTCTGGGGAAACCATAATGGATTATTCCATTTACGATGCCATACGTGCAGGATTTGGAAAAATAGTTTTTGTTATCCGTAAGGATTTTGAACAGGACTTTAGAGAAAAAATTCTTTCAAAATACGAGGGACATATTCCTTTAGATGTATGTTTCCAAAGTCTTGAGGACCTACCCGAAGGTTTTTCTTGTCCTAAAGATAGGGTTAAGCCCTGGGGAACTAACCATGCTGTTATGATGGCTAAGAAAGTTATTAAAGAGCCTTTTTGTGTTATTAACTGTGACGATTTTTATAACCGCGATGCCTATATGGTAATGGGGGATTTCTTATCCAAGTTACCTCAAGGAAGTAAAGGCAAATATGCTATGGTGGGCTTCCGTGTTGGAAACACTTTATCAGAAAATGGCACTGTGGCTCGCGGTATATGCTCTACTGATCTTCAAGGAAATCTTACCTCTGTGGTTGAACGCACAGAAATAATGAGAATTGATAAAAAAGTTTGCTATAAGGACGAGGAGGGCGCTTGGATTTCGGTTGAGGATAACACTCCGGTTTCTATGAATATGTGGGGATTTACGCCAGATTATTTTGCCTATAGCGAAGAGTATTTTAAGGAATTTCTTTCCCTTGAAAAAAACATGTCTAATCTCAAGGCAGAATTCTTTATTCCGCTGATGGTTAACAAACTCATTAATGAAAAAACTGCTACGGTTAAAGTTCTTGATACAACCAGTAAATGGTTTGGAGTAACCTATGCTGAGGATCGTCCTGGAGTTGTTAAGAAAATCGAGGATTTAGTTACATCTAAAGTCTATCCTAAGAACTTATTCTAAAGATAGAACAACTTTTTTCACTCAAAAAAAATAGATGGATATAAACCTTCTTTCTGCTGAAAAGTTAGACGCTTTTAAAGATATAAAA
>JAJQAI010000162.1 GCA_021203915.1 Prevotella sp.
CCGCAATTCATCCCATACCTAAAGGAATGGGCTTTCCCCGCGTTTTTTATCGTAAGCAAATGGGGAGTTCGATTCCTATACCTACCGTACATGTTGTATCTAAAAGGATAATAAGAGAACGGCTCTCATGCTAGGAAATATTTAAATGTCCCAATAGCAGCAATTGATGAATTTCTTTTATGAACTTTTGGAAATCCTTTTACGAACTCATTTACGAACTCTTTTACGAACACATAGGGACATTCCCGTGAATTAAAACACCCCCAACCTTGTAAAAACATATTCACGAATCATAAATACTCAGAATATAAAGTCTTGAATATCAATACATTATCCTTGCCTCGAGAATTGAAGTGTTTTGATGATAAGGCGACTAAACGTTTAATCTCTTTTACGAACTCTTTTACGAACTCTTTTACGAACTCTTTTACGAACTCTTTTACGAACTCATAGGGACATTCCTATGAATTAGGACACCTCTAAACTTGTAAAAACATATTCACGAATCATAAATACTCAGAATATAAAACCTTGGATATCAATACATTAACCTTGATTCGAGAACTGAAGTGTTTTGATGATAAGGCGGCTAAAGGTTTAATTTTTTTTACGAACTCTTTTACGAACTCTTGAAATCCTTTTATGAACTTTTGGATAATCAGATTCTTTCAAAAAAATTTTCATAATCATCATCAATTATTTTCCAATAGCCCATTTTTCGACCCCCAACACGCATTATCTTCTTTTGCTCCTGCAATTTTCTTAAATATTTTTGTACTTGACGTGACGATACATTCATTTCAGTCGCCATCCTAATCGCACTTATCTGCGAATTTAATGTGATTAATTTGTATATTTGCCTACTTGCTTTTGCAAACTCTTTTCCTTCTTTTATAAATTCTTCCTTCTTTTTTGTAAACTCGTTAGATTTATTAAAAGACTCATCATAGTTCATATTCCATAAAACAACATGGAACTCAGTAGCATTTGACCGGAACTCTGGGACACGGTATTTAACTATATGTTCAAATTGCTTATAAGCATTAAATATTTTTTTCATACCACTACCTCGTCGTTCAACAATCCCTAAACGACTAAAGAAATCTGCGAGCAAGGGATTACGGCGCTTTGATATTACAGCTAGAGGATTAAGATTTTGTATCAAACTGCCATCAAACATTCCTCCTGGAGAATAGACCTCTAATCTATCATCATACATATCGACATGTATTTCACTTCCCATTATCATGTAATCGCGATGGATTATAGCATTAGCTATTATTTCGGTTACAGAACGTTCGGGATAATCAGGAAGTTCCTCTCGATGGTCTGCTTCTTTCCACCATTTCTTTTTAGAATTATTCCTAATAAAAGATACAGCATCTTGCAACTGCCCAATAACACTACCTTCTAGCTCAACATCATCTATTGCTTCTCCCAATCCACCAGTCATTGTAAGACCATTCCAACGTGTACAAAAAATACGCGATTGTCTCATTGGTGACTCATCAGCTATTAAAGCTCCAGCATTAGTCAAATTCCCATTCTCATCTATTATTCCCCACGATGCATACTCACTATCTTCAAATGAGCGCCTTAAACGTTTATAGTGAATAGATTTTAAACGTGAGAAAGACATATTATCAAATTTATACGAAGACGGCAAGACGTCAAAAGAACTCTTAGAACCTTTAATAACGAGCCTCTTTAGTTGAATACGATCTGCCACAACAGACTCATTACCTATGCGTGTATAAGCTATTTGTTGCTTATCTCCAACATAATAATAAGGCGCATCTTCTCCTGCCTCTATATATAAAAGTATAAGAGTCTTTTCATCTACCTGCTTAAACTTGAGATTTACATTAGGAACTGGATCTATTTTAGTCTTTATGGATTCACTTATAAATTCAGCATCGCTTTTTGCATTGCCTAGACCTATTATCTCATCTTTGTCAGTAACACCAAAAATAAGTATTCCTCCTTCCCCATTAGCAAAAGCAGAGACAGTCTTAAGCCAGTTCCTAATTTTTCCCTTCTCGACCATCTCTTTTTTCTCATAAGAAGTTGTTTCGCCAATAAGTTTATGTAAATCCATGATATTTTATTTAAACTAAGAACAAAGGTATAAAAAAACTCAGAAAAGTTGCTTAAAATTAATTAGCAAACAGTCCTTTACAATCCAATATGTCCAATATGTCATAAAAGGATATAATTTAAGACTTATGGAAAACAAGACTTAAGATAAATATTCTTACCTTTGTAAAGACATAATGTAACCTTATTTTTTCAACATGAGAACTTTTAAATCTATTACACTTGGCTTGCTAGGACTCTTAATAGCTCAAGTAGCTACAGCCGTAACTGTGCATACGATTGGTGACTCCACAATGTGTGACTATGATGAGTCCACAACAGACAAAAGAGGTTGGGGAATGATGTTCCAACAATTCTTTGATAGTACTGTCAGTATTAACAATCGTGGTAAGAGCGGTGCTAGTAGTAAGAGTTTCTACCAAGAAACAGCTTATTGGGCTTCGGTAAAGAAGCAAATCTCCTCTGGAGACTATGTAATTATTCAATTCTCTCATAACGACGAGAAGAATGATGGTATGGATGGCGATTCTGTAATAGCAAAAACAGGAGATACAAGTGTTGATTATCGCGGAACTATTCCATATAGCACTTATAAAGACTTCTTAAGAAGCTACGTAACTGAAACGCGTGAACTAGGAGCTAACCCTATTTTAGTTGCTCCAATGTGTAGGAAATATTTTACTAGTGGTACAATTAGACGCTCAGGACGCCATGATTTGGGAGATAGTTTCTCTATTCTTAATGATGATGGAACAATCAAAACTGGTCAGTCTATTCCAAGTGACGATAGAACTATGGACTATCCATACGCAATGCAGCAGGTAGCAGAAGAAATGGGTGTACCTTTTATTGATTTAACAACTCTTTCAGCAGATTTGTTTATAGAATATGGTGAGGCGGCTTGTACGGAACTTTTGTTCTGCGCTAATGATAATACCCATCCTAACGCTCTAGGTGCAATGATGATTGCGCGCCTTGTTGCTCAAGCGATGTACGAGCAAGGTATCCTTTCTGACCATATTTTACAAAATGCTGACCTTTTGGTTAATCCAACAAGCCTTGACTTTGGAGGAATTTATACTAATCAAGCTGTCGTTAAGGAAGTTTCCGTATCTGGCTTTGACCTTAGCCCTGCAACAGGAACTCTTACAGTAAGTCTAACTGGTGGATTCTTAGTATCAACGGATAAACAAAACTATTCAGAATCCCTTGAACTTGAGTATACTGATGGCAGTCTAACATACACTACATTATACGTTCAAGCCTACACAACTGAATCAGGAGAGATTTCAGGAGTAATGACATTTACTAATGGCAACAATACATCAGAAATTCCTGTTTCGTGTATAGGTGTAAACCTAAGCGGTGGAGAAGAGGTTCTTCTTAATTGGGAACTGTCCAATGATGATTCTTACGTCTTAACAGGAAAAGCTGAAGTAATCGGGGAGAGTTGGTCTGGTTTGGAAGTCGATGGTTATAGAGCCCCTAATTCTAGTGCCGTATGGCCTGATGATTCTGGAATAGAATCTACGCAATTAACTCAACGCAACACCATAATTGGTGGTAGTTGGCCAGGTGGTGAGGTTGATGAAGTATCAACTCGCTATATACAATTTGGTATTAAAGCATCAGAAGAAACTCTATTGCATATTGATTCAATTGGTGTTTATGTTTGTGGTGCTGGTGGAAGTGGAATGCGTTGTCGCATATCCTATTCTTTAAACGAAGACTTTGGGGATGCTAAAGCAATTGCCGAGTTTGCCTCTTCGATGGTTTCAAATCAGGTTTATGAAGTATCTTCTCAGCCCGTTATTGAAGTAGAAGAAGGACAAACTATGTATCTGCGCTTCTACCCATGGTATACCACTGCTGCAACAGGGAAATATTTCTGCTTATATAATCTTACAATACATGGCATTGTAGAGCCAGTATCAGCATCTATTGGCTCTATAGGTGTTAAGGATAAAAATCTTGTAAAGGAAGTCTACTATGACCTTTATGGTATACAAAGAGACGTTAAGCCAGAAACGGGCGTTTACATTATAAAACAAATTTATGATGATGGAAGCTCCTTGACTCGAAAAGTAGCTAAGTGATTCCCCTCAAAAATCTAATATCTCTTTTATATATAGCAAAGGCATCCCCCAAAAAGGGATGTCTTTGTTATTTTTATCTATAAAAAGATGGATTTGGTTAATACTAGGAAAGCGAGAGCTAATCACCAAGCAAAATTAGACCACTATCAGTAATTTCTATAAGTCTTCGCTTATAAAGATCTCCTACGGCCTTTTTAAAAGTCTTTTTACTTACTTGGAAATTTTCGTATATCTCTTGAGCTGGGCTCTTATCCGTAATATGACAAACTCCACCATGTGATTCAAGATATTCAAGAAGTTTTTCACTGAAAGCTTCCGTCATCTTTCTTCCTGTGGGTTGAAGTGTAACATCTATCTTGCCATCATCTCTTATTAGAGATATATACCCTTTTATTTTATCTCCTACGTGAACATCTTGAAAGACTTGATTTTTGTAAACTAAACCTTGATAAGCATTATCAATAATCACCTTAAAGCCTAAATCCGTTTTCTGCCATACGAGCAAATCCACTTCTTCATCTAAGAGATAATTAGGATAGTCCTTTCTTAAATAACGTTCCACTTTTGCTGAGGCAACAATACGAAAACTCTCTTCATCTAAATGAACATGAACTATATATGCCTTACCCTTCTCCATCTTTTGTTTTTGTTCACTAAAGGGACAAAACAAATCTTTCATTGGTCCCCAAAAAAGAAAAGCACCATACTCATTGACCCACGCTACATTTAGATATGCAAAATCCCCAACTTTAGCTTTAGGCTCCTCTGTTGTTGCAACAAGCCTTTCCTGCATGTCAAGATAAAGGAAAACTTGTATCTCATCGCCTGGGGAGCACCCTTTTGGGACATAACGAGAAGGAAGAAGGACCTCACCCTCATCTCCGGCATCAAGATACAGGCCAAAGTCTACCTCTTTTATAACCTTTAAAGTGTTATATTCCCCAAGTTTTATTCTCATAATTACTCATCTAAAGTATTAATGGTAGAGTCCTCTAAATCTTCAGTGGTATCCTCTTGAAGAGATTCCTCTAAAAGTTGGTCTTCAACTTCTTTTTCAAGTTTTCCATCGTTCATAAAAATTGTGCGGTCGGTTAAGCGAGCTAGATTCTCATCGTGAGTAACAATGACAAATGTCTGCCCATACTTATCACGAAGATCAAAAAACAACTTGTGTAGTTCTTCTTTATTTTTGGAATCTAGGCTTCCAGAGGGCTCATCAGCTAGGATTACAGATGGGTTATTTATTAGGGCTCTAGCAACAGCCACACGTTGTTTCTCACCACCTGAGAGTTCATTGGGCTTATGCTTAGCTCTAGAGGAAAGTCCCATAAAGTCAAGTAGCTCGGTAGCCTTTTTCTTAGCTTGAGCACGTGGTACACCCAAAATAAAAGCAGGTATCATAATATTTTCTAGTGCCGTAAACTCTGGAAGTAACTGATGGAACTGAAAAACAAAGCCTATTTCTTTATTACGAAACTCTGAGATTTTCTTTCTACTAAGTTTATGAACATTAATATCGTTTATAATAACGCTCCCACTATCAGGATTATCTAGCGTACCTATAATCTGCAATAGTGTGGTTTTTCCGGCTCCACTTGGGCCAACGATACTTACAATCTCACCTTTGGTAATATGCAGATCTATACCCTTTAATACCTGCAAAGAACCAAAACTCTTAGTTATATTTTTAACGTAAATCATCTTTCTTTATCTAAATATTTAACTTTTTTCTTATCCAAGTTACAAGTTGATGGTATGCACTTAACTGCTCTGTATGTTGCGGAGTAGCAAAGGTCATAGCCTCAGGCGAATCACCAAATTGTGATGGGAATATTATCATAAGATTCCTACCTGTAAAATAACGAGTTAGTTCATCGGGCAATCTTTCTTGAGCTAATTTATATGAAACAGTACCTTTACGGGCTGTAACAACTACAAAAAGTTCATCCTCTTCCACCATATTGGCCAGTTTGGGAAGTTCATTCCAATGACTCATTAGAGGATAAACAGCCCTAACATTAGGATGTCTAGCTCCAACGTACTGCTCAATGCGTTGAAGCGTATCTAATTTTGAATGAAATTCTATGTCACACTCAAGATTTTCAGCCAAACGGGATAAACGCTCAAGCAATCGATAAAAGCCAGGCTCAAACTCTGCCTTTGATGGAACAGCGACCTTTATGCGAGTTAGCGTCTCAAAAGGTTGAGCGCATTGTACCAACATTATTTGACAATTAAGCCCATTAAATAAACTTTGTATGAATTCTCCCCAAAATTTCTTAGAGATATCTTTTTTATGCATGCCCATTATTATTTCAGAAGCCTGAAATTCTTTAAAGGCATGTTTAATACCATTGGCTATATTTGCAGCGATTCTAACCTGCGTCTGAACGAGTACGTCAGCAGAAGAAGCAACTTGCGTCATCCTCTCAAGTAAAGCTTTACCCTTTTCTTGCCCCTTAAGACGATTTTCATCATCAAATACGACATTAAGCCCCACAAGTCCTCTATTTAATCTGCCGTTTCGCATCATTATAGCTAAACTAACAAGTGTTTCAATAGTTTCAGGATACTTAATGGGAATTAATATCTTCTCATCATCAGCCTCTACCTCACCCATATCTGAAAGAAGATTTTCTTTAAGTACTATCGTCTTTGATGCGCCCTCAGTTACAAGTGAACCTATAACACAGGTAAAGAGTATCATCATAACTACACCATTAAGCATATCGTCATTGAGTAAGTATACCCCATCTGAAACCTGCAGTTTAATACCAACCATAGCAATAGCGATAGCTCCAGCAGCATGGGCTGCAGTAAGACCGAACATCATATGCCCATGAGAAAGTGGAAGACGCGCTGCAAATGACATGATGTAGGCCGCAATAGCCTTGCCAAAGGTTCCAAAGAACACAAAACATGAGACAATAAGTACCGTATGCCAATCGGTAAAAAGTACTCGCATATTGATTAACATTCCCACACCAATAAGAAAATATGGAATGAATAGGGCATTACCTATAAACTCTATACGATTCATCAGTGGAGAAACATGCGGAATATATCTATTTAATACTAGTCCTGCAGCAAAAGCTCCAAGCACGCCCTCCATACCAAGCATCTCTGTAATAGCAGCACTTAAAAACATGATGGCTAGGATGAAGATATATTGCATTACAGAATCCGAATACTTGTGGATAAACCGTCTAATAAACTTAGGAACCAAGTAAAATAGTGCTGCAAAAAAGACAATGAACTTTAGTACAAATAGTATCCAAAAGCCTATACTATCACCTTTATTAAATGAGCCTACAATTGCTGCTAGAACTACAAGGGCTAGCGTAAGGGCTATCATTGAGGCTCCAACGCATAGAGTTACGCTAGAGTGCTTCTGAAGGCCATATTTGCAAACAATCGGGTAGGCAATAAGTGTATTTGAGCCCATGATACTACCTATCATAAGTGAGGAAAGTGGACTATAATCAAGGAAGTAATAACACGAAAAGGCTACAAGCAAGAATGGAATAAAAAATGTCAACGCCCCATATATAGCGACTTTCCAACCATTACTTTTAAGCCCCTGGGTATCTATCTCTAGGCCAGCAAGGAACATTATATAGTAAAGACCTACCTTACCAAATAGTTCAAAGCTACTATCGCGCTCAAGTATATTTAAACCATATTTCCCGATAAGCACACCGGCTAGGACCATTCCGATAATATGCGGAATACGCAATTTACCCATTATTATCGGTGCGATAAGAATGATACACAACACAACGAAAAATATCAGTGTTGGATCTGTTATGGGGAAATAATGGGAAATATTTAACATTCTGATAAAGGGTTGTTCTCAGCCTTATAATACGCCTCCAAGACCACTGCTTATTCTAAGCACAAAAATACATACATTTTTTTGATTTCTAAAACTTCTTTAAGTCCTTATTTATGGTGATAGCCTTGAGGTGCGCACACAATTCACAATCGTTGCATAGTATAAGAGTATTTTTCCTACTTTCCCCTTGAGGTCGCTATAGAAATAACCAAAAAATTAGCTTTATCAATAGAAATAGCCTAAATTATTGTATTTTTGCACTCTATAAGAGGCTGTTATAGGTATAGCACTCGCTTTTTAAAAAATATATAACAATTAATCATCTCTTTAAGAATATGAAAGTAGCAATAGTTGGAGCAAGTGGAGCAGTAGGACAAGAATTTCTAAGGGTTCTAGATGAAAGACGTTTTCCTTTAGATGACCTAGTATTATTTGGGTCCAAGCGCTCTGCAGGCAAAAAATATACATTCCAAGGCAAAGAATATGAAGTAAAACTACTTGATCACAATGATGATTTTAAAGATGTAGATATAGCTTTTACATCAGCTGGGGCCGGGACATCAAAAGAATATGCTGAAGATATTACCCGCTATGGAGCGATAATGATAGATAACTCTAGCGCATTCCGCATGGATGATGACGTACCACTTGTAGTCCCTGAATGTAATGCAAAAGATGCTTTAGTTAGGCCAAGAGGAATAATTGCCAACCCCAACTGCACCACCATAATGATGGTGGTTGTCCTTAAACCACTGGAGGAGCTAAGCCACATAAAAAGAATTCGTGTGGCTAGTTATCAAAGCGCTAGCGGTGCCGGTGCAGCTGCAATGGAGGAACTTCAACAACAATATAAACAGATTATCAGTGGTGAGGAGGTAACCATAAACAAGTTTCCACATCAATTAGCATATAATGTGATTCCACAGATTGACGTTTTCCAACCTAATGGTTATACAAAAGAAGAGATGAAAATGTTCAATGAAACAAGGAAGATACTACATTCTGATGTAAAATGCTCTGCTACGTGCGTTAGGGTATCTTCACTTCGTTCGCATTCTGAGTCTGTATGGATTGAAACTCAAGAGCCAATAAGTATAGATGAGGCTAGAGAGGCACTAAAAAAAGCTCCTGGCGTTACATTAAAAGATGACCCTGAACATCTCGTATATCCTATGCCCATTGACACTGCAGGAAAAGACGATATCTTTGTTGGAAGAATAAGAAAAGACTTGAGTGATGATAATGGTCTTACTCTTTGGCTAAGTGGTGATCAAATACGCAAGGGTGCAGCACTAAACGCTGTTCAGATTGCAGAGTATTTAATTGGCAATCAACATTAATCCCCTTTTTTGTGACTTTTTCATAATAGCCTTAGCGCTTACACCATTGATTGTGGCGGGAGTAATTCTCAAATCGTCTTTATAAAAGTATTTCGAGAGCCCTCCCGTCTATTCTTTATCTTTGCAGCCCATAATACTCTTATTCATAATCATAGTCAGCATCGTAATTCACTCCTGCATAGTCCCTGCGACGTAGCCACTTGAAAAGCGTGATGTCTTCATTGAGTACTCCTATCTCCTTTAGGTTCAGTTCAAGTGCGGTCAAGAGACACATTACGTGCACCTCGTCCCCCTCCTTTCCTTTTTTCCCTACAACGTAATCATCATAATCAATACGTACGATGTAGATGCCATCCTCGTTGTCACGCTCCCACATAATTACATCGTGGGAAATGCTACACTCCCACTGCTCCTTGTAAAGCATTTTTTCGAAAAACTCCTGCTCTTTCTTTGACTGGTAGTTTCCTACCATTGAGGCAAATAGTTCTGCCTCTTGTCCCAATATCGGGTTGGGTTCTATTGTTTTCATATTTTCTAAAATGCGTTGTTATATAATCCTCAAAATGAACAATTTCCGCATTGAACTGGGTATCATCGGGCTTCTTACCACCATATACAATGATTTTGCTAGGCGATATTTGTTTTTCCATTTCGTGCATAGCCATATGCCAAAGTTTATTGGCTCCTCGGCAGTAGTCGTGCCCTATACCGCACACTGCTATAACACTATACTCAGGTAGCCCATCAAAACAATACTTAAAAGAATCAACATTGCCCCAACTTGCCGTAGGTATCACACGAAGCCCACACTTCTGCCAATAAGCGGCGACAAGCCTTGAGCGATAGATATTTGTTGTGTTTACAGGCATAGGAACATCAACATATATGGAGAAATCGGGAGCAAAGACAATGGGGTCCTCTTCTACTAATGAATAGGTGGTCTTTTCTACATTTTCCCAAGCAGGAGCTATAAATTGATAATCATTCATGAAGAAATGAATGGCTTTTATTGAGGTAGTAACTCTATTCCTATTGTTATAAGACACCATCTCAAAATCAGTAGTCCCGTTGTATGCATCAACTTTTGGCATCTGAAAACTATTTGTTATTGTTATTCCTTCCAATAGGTGCAGATTATCAACTTTACGTTTTATTTGTTCCGTTTCTGATAATTTTTTCATGGCATAACTTACCCCATCTTTGTCATGTGTGGCAAAGTATTCTTCTCTTGGTGTGAATAGTGATAGTTCAATGTCCATACATTCCCTAGTCATTTCTATTTCTTCTTTTTGTCGTTTTTGAACTTAACATTTGGGTTAAAGAACTTAATGATAGCACCAAACTTCTTTATTTCATTGTCCGTCATGAGTCGAGCATTAATACCCTTACGAACGACCTTCCCATTCTCGTCAGTAGTATATGGATGAATGTGTACCACACCTTTCTCAAATCTTTTTCCATTACCACCTTTCTTGGGGTCGTTATAATGTTCATGCGCCCAATCGAAACTTATACGTATCTTCCTATCTTTGCCATAATAAGCCCCTTGTATTATATCTCCGTTATGACCTTCCTTGAAATACATATTAGATGTATTAGTGTACGTAGGTAAACCACCTTGGCCATTATTATCACCCTTCTTTCTGACAACCTTGGCGGTTATTCCATTGATGGTGACAGACGCATATTTTTCATCTGTCTCATAGAGACTTATCGAAAAGCCTTTACCTCTAATGAATTGTCGTTGATTGCCCATAGTTATTCGTAGTCAAAATCGTTATCATAGTTTATTCCTGCATAGTCTCTGCGGCGAAGCCACTCAAAGAGTGTGATGTCCTCGTCCAAAACTCCTATCTTCTTGAGATTGAGATTGAGAGCATCAATTAGATTCTGAACGTATACTT
>JAJQAI010000099.1 GCA_021203915.1 Prevotella sp.
CTTAAAATCTAAGCAGTTACAACAGTTATCATCATAATTTATCTTAATAAACATATGTACTGCTCCTTTATAACATTATTGAATAATTTTGTATCGTCTCGTAGGCTTCTCTTCTTCCTTAGTTACTGGAGCAGACCTTCTTACGGGTTTTTCCTCTTGGGTATGAACCTCTGTATCTTCATTGATCTCAATAGCTTTAGTTACATTAAAGCCTGTTTTCTCTTTGATTGCATCCCGCTTCTCGACATCATTTAATTTTAATTTAACTGCTAAATCTTTAACCAATTCAATAACACCATGAGGAGCAAAATCAAGGCAATCTAAGAGCTGATCTAATGAACCATGAAGCAACAATTCTCTAACATCATCTTCGGTATAGTGATATTCAGGTTCTTGTTCCCCACACAACTCTTTCATAAGATCATCATCTTCAACAATAAGATAGTCTTTTAAAATAGCCTGCCCGCCCGGTAAATAAGACAGTTGCCGCAACTCTTCTTCTGAGATATTCTTTTCCTCTCCGGGAGCAAAACTCCTATGAAGATGCATCTCAGGAACAGTATATCCTACACGTCCAAAATTCCTATTTATAACTTTTACTGACATCTTATTACTCTCCTTTTATCTCTTGAACGCGGGAAGGGCTATAAAAACCCTTCCCAATATTTCTATGATTATCTGGTAAGAGAAGTGTTTCTATAAACACACATATTGTTAGTAACAATGGCTGCTGCACCAAGTTTCTTGTATACTTGCATATCTCTCGACCAATCTTCATTCTCGCGTTCACGCACTTGCGTATCACCTTCAAAGGCAATCTTGATAGGTCTATCATTACCACCAGTAGGAATAATCCAAGCATAAGAGGGGTCGATAACTTTAAGCTCGTTAGTCTCATCCTCGTAAGATTGATTAAGAACAATCACTTGATGGCCCTTGTAATTAGCAAGATAACCATTATTCCATTTCTGATCTTTCATGTTGTCAGAAATCCAACCTTCCGCGGGAACCATGGTTGCCGCGAACTCATAAGTACAATAGATCACAGAACGACCATAAGCATCGCCAATAGAGATGAGTCTATCCATCTCTGCCTCATCAAACGCGGTCTGTGCAGTATAGTTCGCGCTAGGAAGATCATTGATAGAAGCGATAAGAGCTGCTTCAATTTCAAGATAGACGCAACGATCAAGACCTTCCATCACAATATCAAGGACATCCGCAAAATCAATCCTACCATCAAGATATTCTTCAAAGCCAATTTGTGCAGCACCACCATACGCGGAAGTCGGCACTTCGAAGGACTTTCCATCAAGTTTGAATACTTCGTATACTCCCGCAAGCCCAACTTTAGTCACAAACTGTTTCGCGCGCTGTTTAGATGCATTACTAATCTTCTGTGTGAATACAGGCTTGTCACCTTGATTAAAGGTTTGAATTTCCGCGAACATCCCATATTGGTCCATAACCTTTCTGGGAAGAACGTCATCAATAGTCTGTTCAATAAGAGTGAAAAGAGTATTTTTATTCTCTCTATAAAGCTGCGGTGTTCCCGCAATTTCTTTAAGTTCATTTCTAAGAGTAGTATCCAAATCCGCGTAACTAAAATTCTCGCCATTAAAAGAATAAGCAGTTTTAGCAGAAGAATCCGCGGATGCTACAACTTTCGCCAACGTAATCAAATCTTTTGTATTCAAAGCCATTATTCATTTACCTCCTCAAGCAATCCTCATCAATTTAACCGCAGGTTGACCATCAGGCATAGTGTACACCTTGACTACTTCGAAGGTAATATCTCCAGAACCAGACTCAAGATAGCCTTCGCTGTTCGGACTCACAGTATCTCCTTCTTCGAGATCAATACCCTCATACTCAGCGTTGCCATCAGTATTTCCTCCACCTACACAGTTAGTAGTATAGATATCTCCAATATTCGTCTTGAAAACTCGCGGAACCATTTGACCTTCAAACGGGCCCCAACCCTCATGTGTAATATCAGAACCCGGAGTGTAGTTAGACTTAATCATCGCAAAGTCTTTTCTATGCTCTCTCCAGAAATCATCATAAAGTTTCTCTTCATTATAAACAAGCATCCACTCACCACTACCGGTAAAATTTACTTCTTTATTTGTATAGTCGTATTTTACAAATTGGCCATTTTCAAGAATTTCAATCTCATCATTCGCGGGAAGCTGTGCATAGATTTGACCAGTCCTTTGTGCGGAAAGATGATTCGGTTCTACCTGACCAAAACCAACTCTACTAATCGTTGCCATTTACTTTCTCCTCCTTAAATATCTTTGTTCTTTTTTGTGTTACGAAGTGCGGCAATCCAATCCGGCACGGAATTATCGCTTTCCTCGTTCAAATTATAAGTCACCGCGGGCTTTTCTTCTGTCTTTGTTTCTGTTGTATTGAAGCTAACCCTTTTCCGCACACAAATTACGGACAACTTAGACTCGATGTCATCCAAACTATACTCATCTTTGTGTTGGATTACATCTTGTTTATCTTCATCAGACAGCATATAGAAACTATCAATCAGAGCATCTTTCTTCTCGCTCTCAACTTGCTTTTTAAAATCAGTAAGAGACTGATTTTGTTTTTCAAGCTCTGTAATTCTTGCTTGCAAAGTCTCATTTTGAGCTTTCAAAGCTTCATACTCTTTCAGATCAACAAAAGATTCCTCAGTTTCTACAACCTCTTCTGTCTGCTTTGTATAAGTATCAGGCATCTTCTCTTCAATAGAAATATCTCCGCCATCTTGCAATTTTTCTGTCTTATTAACCATTGTTTTATCTTTCCCTCCTTGTCCTAATACAAGTTGCAAGTCTTGCATCATGCTATACAAAGTCTTCGTGAAATTCTCATCTAAAGAATAATGAGCACTCGCCTTTGTTATACTTGCATTTTCAAAACACGGTTCTACATCTTGCCCCAAAATACAAATATTTTGAAATACCGCGTCATTTATAATAAAAAACTCCATACCTGATTTAGAGTCTTCTGCCCACGAACCATCTAAAGTTTCTTCATTTAGTTCCATAGAAACAGGACGTCCTAAAGCTTTTTGAGCTTCTTCATATTGTCCAGTCCAAAGGTACCCTTGAGTCATTAGATATTCTCTTTCTACCTTTTGGCCAAGAGCATCGACTCCTTCATCGAACTTTTGAAACCAAATGTCTGCATCAGGTGAAACAAAACCATATGGTTTTGTAAGGGTCTTAAAATGAATACCTTCACCGTCTATAGTAACTCTATCACCATGGTCAACAAAATCCTCTTTATCTTCACTATACCATCCTACAATAGGCGCCCCCCGCAACGTTTTAGCCATTTCTGTGGCTACTTCTTTAGTAATAAAAGAACCATTACGATTAGCTCCTACATATAGAACTTTAATATCACATAAAGACATTAAAGGATTTACATCTACTGGCCTTAAATTTATAAATTCAGGTCCATCAATCGTGGACATACTCATGGATTGTTTATTTTGCATTTGTATCTCCTCTAACTCATACTTTCTCTATTTTGAATAGTTTTCTCGCTTTTCTCATCATCTGGCTTTTCTTCTCTTCCCGCTCCTTCTCTATCTTGAAGGACATCCGCGCTCATGGTTGAACTCATCATCGGCGGAATAAATACATTCACCAAATCAAGAACATCATTCTCAAAGAACGCATTAGCAAGAACCGCGCTTTGTGATTGTCCAAGAGCAATCTGGGGCAGCATCTTAGAATATCCAAGCTGAGTTTGCTCTTTATACAGTTTTGCTAAATCTTGATAATTGTAAATTGTAGTAGGCAATAGTTGCGCTTTATAAAGAACTTTCTTGGGACGTTTATTAAACCTCTTTAATAAATCATCATTCATAAAGCTTTCAAACTGAAGTAACAAACTAGACATTAAAGCTTCATCATTCAAAATAGATTTCTCTAATGCTAAGTTTCCATCAGTATTAAACTGCATTTCAGAAATACCGGCTTCATTATAAACACTTCGTTCAACCTTTTCTAACTCGTCTGTAGTAGTAGCAGTCGTTGTATCAGATAAATCCTCTACATCAATATCCGCGGGAGTTGTTAAAATATCGACACCAATAGAACGACCTAACATAGAGACCGCGTTATTATGTAACACTTGGATTTCATCTGTATCAAAAACCAAATCTCCATTCTTATCAAGCGGGACTTGCTGAATGATTAATCTTAACAACCTTTGTTGCATTCTTTGCTTGTCAAGGGTTTGCGCATCATCCAAATCCACTATTGCAGGACATACCGCAATTAAAATTGGATAATCTTCTTGATTTAAATTAAATTTAACACAATTTTCGGGGTCAAGCAAGTACCAACCCACTTCGTCCCCTTGAAAATCTGGTTTTAATTTCCCTTGCTTATAGAGCTGATAACCTTTTTTAAACTCAGGCGGGAAAAAATTTAAAATTTTCATTCTTTGCGCGGAATCCGCAAAATGGTCATCAAAATATCTCATGTTGAACTCAACCGCTGCTCTATCTCCTACTCTAAATCTTGATCTGCAATAATCCGGTGGAAGCTCTTGCAAAGTAATCTTATTGTTAGTTTCAACTTTGTATCCATAATAACACCCAAACCGCACTACTTTTAAAGAAATTTCACTAAACATTTTCTTTAATTGACAGTTATCTAAAAAGGACAATGCCTTATGAAATTCACTCAAAGTTTTAGTTTGATCTGAACTTTCAGTTTGAATATATGGAGTTACTAACCAATCATACTTATAAAGGTAAGCTATATACCTACACAAGCGGGAATAGATGCCACTTGTTTTATAAAAGAAATTTGAAATCTTTCGCATCTTAGCAACATCGCCGTTGTTAATAGCTCTTAATATTTCTTGTTTATTCCCTAATTGCGGAGCTATCTTACGATAATCTCCGCAATCAAGAGTAGCATCTGTGAGACTTTTTGTTCCTACTCTAATTTTTGAAAAATCTATTGGAGTAGAAGCTTTTGCAGCCAGATTGTTAATTTCTTCCTTCTTATTTACCAAAATACTCTCTTACCTTTCTTAGACATAGCCCGCGCGCTGCATTATGTAGTCATAATTCATTTTTCCCATATCCCAATAGGGAATCAAAATAAGCTTGATATTGTGTTCCTCGCAATATTCCCGCTTTAACATATCGTAATGTTGCTGTTTACGCAAGCCCGCGATTCCACCAAATTTATCCTTTGGTTTGTAATGTTGAATGCCTTGAAATTCAATTAAGAAGTCCAAATTTCCATCATCATCAAAAACTGCAAAATCAAATCTTAATAGATTACCAATAGGAGAACGCAAGTCAGGAAAAGTATACTCCTCAGCATAGTGCAAATCACTTCGTTCTAAAATTTCTTCAATTTTTATCTCTCCCCGCGATGCTCTCATTTATTCCTCCTCTTGGCTTCCTATAATATTAAAATTATAAAAATAAAATTAAAATATTTGTACCAAAAAATTAATTAAAAAACATAAGTTTACCTATATTTTTGTGTGCCTTTCCTCGTCTTGCGTTTTCTTCGTTCCTAACATAGTACATCGCGCACATCATTGAGGAAAATTTATCTTTTTTAATTGTGCGCGTACTTTGCTTCAACACAATATTCCCGCTTGAACCTCCCTCGTTTGAATCTATCAAATTCATCATTTGCTCTTTTAGAATATTTGTTAAAACATATGGACGAAGGTAATCTGATCTCTCATCAAGAGACATTTCTTGGCCCTCTTTTGTGTCTAATAATTTAGATTGAGCAGATCTATCATCTATCAAAAATTTAATGCGGTTGCCGTTCATTTGAGCCTTAATATAGCTATAACATTCTGAGTTTACAGGAGCGTTAAATTTGATGACGTATAATGCATCTACAGTTTCCGCGGTTCTATATTGTTTATAGACTCCCGCTTCATCGTTTATTACTCCAAAATTAGGAAGAATGTCTTGATCTGAATCAATATCTGGATTGATTTGATCTTTTACTAAGAAGTCTATTAAACCTACTCCTAACCCAGTTCCATCAAGGGCAACCGCTTTTGCTTTAAATTTGAAGAAAATTTGCTTTATAAATATAGCTTGCTTTTCAAAATGCTCTTCTTCTAAGGTGTATAAATTGACTAAAACTTTACGAAAACTAATATTCTTATTCTCTTGCGGTAAAACCTTAAAAACTGTTACTTCAGTAGTACAGCCTAACCGCCCAACATCTACACCTAATACATAATATCCTTTATTTGATTTTCCTCTAACTGCTTTGTATGAATCTTCTGAATATACTATCTCGCGCGCCCTGTCAAATTGCTCAGAGGAGAAAAATGAATTATCAAAATCTCCGCACCAACAAGACTCATATTCCCTAGAGAAAGATGCTTCACTATAAGTAGCATCAACTTTTAAATCTGTAATTGTACTTTTATCAAATAAATGCTCCATAAGAGGAACCCGCCAAGTTCCGCCAATAACCATCGCCTTATCAGGCTCTATTACTTGTTGAACCAAAAGCTGAATCAACTTTTTATAAGCAAATGAATCTTTCCAACCCGCAGTTGTTCTTAAACATTCCACATGGCTCGCTTATAACCAATAGCAAGGTAAACAGAATCCTTACTAACCAATAGCAAGGTAAACAGAATCCTTACTAACCATGCGCGCTTTCGCTGCTATATATTTCTATATAGAATAGACTATATTTTCAGGTGTGTTTTCACTCACATCTGCTCACCGCTTCCATTCCCGCTTGGGATGTACTCTCTTCCGAGATAGTCGTTGAACCTTCCTCTATTCAAGGCTTGGCTGCTGATTATCCAATCTTATTGGTTTTCAAGCATTCGCGCTTAGACTTATTTCATTCTTACGCTGTAGCCCAATAAGCTCTAAGGACGTTCCAGCAATTCAATGAGTTTACATTTATCTATCACTAGATAAAGACGCTATAGTTTTTCTGGGCACATATCTTATAATAATTTATAGAATCACGAAAAATTTGATAATAAAGATATCTATCGTTTCTAGACATTTGAGAATATTCTGCCTTCGCGCGCGTGAGATAAGGTTTTACCTTTCTTATTCCATAGAACTTGTATATTTGCTTTATGAGAGATGCTGCTGCAAACTCTAATGCGGCAAGGATATCTAAAGCATCTGAATTAGTAATACCATCTATCGCGGGAAGGATGGTTGCCGCGTTATAACCATAAAGCGCAACATTAGCTCTGTAATAAGTAATGTAGTAATTCTTTTCCTTTTCTATCTCTGAAGTGCTAGTTTTGAAAATAACTTGAAAGACAAAATTATTCTTACCAAATTCATTATAATCTGTTTGTAAGGAAGTAAAAAGCATGCTCCCGCGCATTAAATCTGTAAAAATGCGATTCCGCGTTTTTACAAGATTGTCTGTGTAATCTATATAGGTTCTATGACTTTGTAAATTTTCAATCTTATAAATGTAATGCAATAGGTGCTTTCCTCCCTTTTGGGTATTGAGAATAATCAAAACCCGCTTAATCTTTTTTGCCCAAAAAATTTTTTAACGTAAATCTGCGACTTGTTAAGAGTTTCTTCTTCATGAGTAGTTCCATCCGGTAGCCTTCTTGAAACATTCATTGTTGGTATGATAACCGTGTTAAGGATATCTCCATCAACAAGAATAGCTTCCTCAATAAGTCCCCCGTGCCGCCTTTGTCCACGAGTTCTTTCACTTGCCGCAACAATATCTAATTGACTGCCATTTTTAAATTTATAAACTACCTGATCTCTAGTTGCTTTAGTCCCGCTTCCGGGATTAAAATCTATCTCATCCCGCAACCCCGGAATGTAGTTACATATCTGTTCAACTTTTCCTTTTGTGATACTTGCCGCCTGCTCTTTTCCGCCTGTAGTAACAAATAGATCACAATTAGGATAAAGATCACACCGCAACATAAGTATTAGAATTGATAGAAAACTTTTTGAATACGCGCGCGGGAACGTTGCATAAAGATATTGATGACGCATTCCCGCGCGTAAGAATAATCGCTGATAGAAAAATAAGTGGAAATTTTGCGGATTGTCTCTGCAAAGAAAATCCACGTACATATCAGGATATTCACGCCAGTAAGCAATGTAGCGACGAGCGGCTGGTATGATCGCGGCAAGCCGCTCTTCTGTTAGTGCATTATCATCTTCTCTTCTGAGTTCTATTGGGTCATTTTGACGAGAGACCGCTAATATATCTTGAAGTGCTATAATTTACACCTCCTCCGCAGCCGCATCCGCTGCTTTTTGCTGTTCAATTCGCCTTAGCGCATCCTCTATCTGTTGGCCGAAACCTAAATCTTGAGTAACTAATTTATAGGTGTAAGCATTCATATCTTTAAGAGTTGCGTCTACCTTGTCTTGCGGGATGTCTGTTGCAAACCGCGGTATGAAGCCTTCCCGCTCACATAAAACTACTAATTCACCAATAGAAGAGATACAGTTGACTTTTTGTTCCTTGTTCTGGGCTGCTGTAAACTTCGCGGATTTCCTTAATGAATCGTAGACTGCTGAGAGTTTGCGGTAACTATCCATATCGCCGCAATCCACGGCTTGATTCATCTTTAAGTAGGTTTTACAAATGAGGACGAGCGCACCTATTGAGTCTGAGTCTGTGATATCAAAAGACTCCATCATTTCATTATACTTCTTCTCTAATTCTATCCACTCATTCGCCTTGTATAGGCGCCCCCATTTTAATGCAAGATATTGTTTATCTTCCTCAGTAAGGGATTCCGCGGGATTAGGTACTTCTTTTGGCAAGAGATATTCTTTTTCGTTATAGAAGTTCGCGCTATCTGGCGGTTTCCCGTAGTCTGCGGTTAGGGTTCCCGCGCTTTCATTTTGTGCCTGAAAAGAGGATGAAGTAAGGGTGCGATATTCCGCTTCAGAAATGAAGCCCGCTTCATAATCTCTTTTCGCTTTCATCTCATCCGCAATAGTTATTATTTTCTCATTTTGATGTTTCTCCCGCCACACCTTCATTAAAAGCTCTGTATCTGCCCAACTATAACCTCTATATTGGTTAAGGTTCATAAGACTCACATAACGACCTAAAACACTTGTACCTGAGAGCGGGCTTTGGCTAACAGCATAAGCGCGGTCCCGCAATCGAATCCACTCTGGCTCAACATAAGGGTAATCTAGGTCTTCTAATATCCATGTATAGGTTTTAGGTTCAAAGTTATCTACATGAAGAGTTATACAGTTTTTACACATATTCATGTAGTGACCGTCTCTATATTTATAAAAATTGTCTTTTTTTAATATAGCCCCGCATTTTACGCAGATAATTGTGTCTTCATTCAATTCCCGCGTTCACCTCCTCCATGTCTGCATACTTTACAAATACTATAAAAACCATCTTTGCTTGTCTTATTTCTAGAAAAAAAGTAAGGATGAGCTAATTTAATTTGCCCACACCGCGAGCATTTCTTCCACAGACCGCGTTCTTGAGTGGTGTAGTACCAAACAAGCACATCCCGCGCATATTGTTCTGAAATAAGACGGGGAATTTTCTTGCGCCAAAGCACACTAATATACTCATTGCAATAAGTCTTATGGAAGAGAGAATAGAGGTCCGCGCGAATAGCATCAGCGCAAGCGCCATCTATTTTCAAAACCAATAGGCGAAATAACAGGGGTGAAAGAGTCTTGTCAATAAGGTTTTCGAGGTCCCATATTAAGTAATACATATCTGACTTAAAATCACTATAAGTATCCTCTTTAATGCGCGAATAGTTATGCAGAAGGAGAGATACGTGCGCGGGATTCAGTAAGGTAATGAGATCGCGCGAACGCGGCTTCCCATCTTCTATGTAAATACTGTCCTCAAGGTTTAGCTTGGGAAAGGACGAAGAAGACCGCGAATAGAAACAAATAGAAGGACGATAGCTATTTTTGAGAATGTATTGCTGTTGCCGCATTTGTATTTCTTGTTGCTTTAAGAGATAGCGGAGCTTTCCTTTCGCCTTTTTTTGTTGTTTAGAGACTTCCGCGATTGCGTTTTGTAATTCTTGGAGACCCGGTATCTCTTTAAGGTCTGCGGCAGTTATGGTTACTTTTGGAGAAAATATGACGTTTTTATCGTTAGTTATAAGAGTAGAAATGTAATCTTTTTGAAAAAAAGTCTCTTCTAATTGCTGATAAGAGGATTCCCGCTTATTAATTGTAACTAAACGATTAGTGGTAAGTAGGTCTGAATAATCATTATTTTTGTGTTTGCGCTCCCGCACTCCAAGAATATAGTCTGTAAGATATTCGAGGTATTGGGCCGTCAGTTTTTCTGGAGGAGAGGCGCTAAGGATAGAGTTGACAAGAGACTCTCTTTCTGCTCTATCCGCAATGGAATAATCAAGAAAATTTTCTTTAATTTTTATCACCTCTTTTTCCAGTATAACACAAAATTTTTTAGTTGTCAAGCTTTATAAATAATGAATAGTTGTTGCCTCTTTGCCTTTAGGATTCCAACTTACAAATTTATCTATTTGAGTGAGACGAATTGATTTATCATAGCGCGCGCAGACCGCTTTTACGATATCAATAAGTGTGCGGTTTTTATCCCATTCTACTAAGTAAGAAGTTACGAAATTATTTTCGTTATCAAAGAAGTTGATTTTTACTTGTTTTGAATCCTTAGGGTCAATTTTTACAATAATATAGTAATATTCAAAATTTTTTCTTATGCTCATCATGAGGGGCTGTTCACTACGCAAGCCAACCCCCTCAGGTGATGGATATTTGGGGAAGGAGCGTAGTGAATTTTTCACTTCCTTTCTAAAAAAATTTTTCACCTAAGGAATAAGAAAAAAAGAGAGGGAGAATTAAACAGGTTTGAGAGGGTTGCTCGACATTGGATTTTGAAACTTGAAGGGTTACTCGACATTGGATTTTGAAACTT
>JAJQAI010000185.1 GCA_021203915.1 Prevotella sp.
CTCTATAGGATTATATCCTTATACTTAGTTTTTTAAGGCTCCGACTTCTTTTCACCAAGATCTTGGGAAGTAAAAAGAAAATTCATAAGCTCTTTCCCTTTATTTTTGCTAGAAAAATATGTATAGGCAAAAGAGAATCCTGCGTCCTTATATCTTTTCAAATTAGTAGCATTTCTTAGACCATCAAGGATTTCATCCTTTGATGTCATCTGCTCTACTAAGGTTGTATCTAAAGCGCCTTCAAGAGAATAAAAATAATGGATTGTGCGAGTTGACGTCTCAAATGTCATACTATCTAGGATAACATCTTGAGCTAAAGATACAGGACAATTTTTCTTGGTATATTCTTCACACTCGCGAAAAGCTCTTTTCTCAATGCTTTCTTGGCAAGAAGCTAGAAGAAAGAGTCCCAAGACTACGAAAATAAAATATCTAGTTTTTCTCATAACATTAATTTTTTATCCAAAGATCTCTATCGCTTTTTTGTAACTATCCAGGCTTCCTACATCATACCTTAAGCCTGGCATTTTGTATGCATATAAAGAAGTAACCCCTAAAAGATAACGTGCTAGGTTACCTGGGGAATCCTCACCTTGAAGATGAGTATAAGAGTCTTTTATAAGCGGAATATCCTCCCTCTTATATATATAAAAAGGTGGTACAGCCCAAGAAGATATGGGACAGGAAGGTTTTTCCTGCATCTGTAATATTCTCATATCCTTATCAAAGCTTATAACACCGGTACGCTTTAGTTTATCTTCCTCCGTCTCATTATAGTACATAATAGAACTAGCAGATTTTTCAAAGAAAAAATCTACAAAGCCACGTAAGGAAAAGTCCAGAATATTATCGGCTGCCATCACAAGAGCATCATCATTTATGTTTCTTTTATTAAGGGCTAAAAGCAAATCTCCAATAGCCCCAAGTCGTGAAGAATTTGTTGAAGTTTTATCATCAAGGATGGTTATTGGCTTTAAAGTATTTTGAAGTTTAGCCCATGAGAGAAATTCATTATAGAATTTATGGTTAGTTACGATAACATGCTCTTTTACACAATCTATAGTATCAACATCACAAATAAGTCTACCTAAGATGGTATTACCACCAATTTTAAGTAGTGGCTTTGGAAAATTCTTAGTTAAAGGATAAAGCCTTGTGGCGTAACCGGCCGCTAGTACAATATTTATCATCGGTAATATCTATTCTTCAATAAAGCGAGCTCCATCATCGGTTTGAACAAAATGCACCTCAAAAGTATTTTCATATTCAGGAAAACGCTTAAGATACTCTTTAGTAAGTTCCTCTTTTATCTTTTCTTTTTGAGAAGAATCAACCAAGGCTATACATGCTCCTTTAAATCCTGCACCCGAGAATCTACCGCCATAAACACCAGGAAGAGAGCGCATAATCTCATATATAGCAATGAGTTCTGGCGAGCCACACTCGTAATTATGAATGCTACTTTCACAACTCTCAAACGCTAGACGACCAAAAAGCTTTAGGTTTCCGCTTTCCCAGGCAGTTACGCCCTGACGTACTCTACGATATTCGCTATAAAAATGTTCTGCCCTACGAACAAAACGCTCTGGCATTTTATCGCGCGTCTTTTCAAAGGACGTCTTTGGTATATCACGTAAGAATGTCTTTTCAAAAGTTTTAAGTGGTTGGTCTTGATAAGCTAAGATATTCCAAGCTGCAGTCTTACACTCGTAAACTCTTAAGTTATAGTCGCTGCTAATAAGGCTTCTTGTAAGACCGGAGAAAAACACTCCTATTTCAAAGTTAGGCATCTTGGGATTTCTGCTCATTAGGCGGTAGTCGTTTGAGCCACAATCTAAAAAAAGCAGTTCGTCTTTTTTCCCAAGAACAACACAGGCATGGTCAAGAATACCATTACTTAGGCCGATATATTCTGTCTCAGCCTCAGAGGCTATCTTAATGATTTCCATTGGCCTAAGTTCAATATCATTAGCTTTAGCTAAAGCCATAACATAGGCAACCAGTACAGCAGCACTTGAGGATAGACCTCCAACTGGTAAAGAGCCTTGTATAACTCCTGTGATTCCAACTTTAAGAACAAAACGCTTTCTTAAAGCATATTTAGCACCACGGGCATAATCACCCCAATGACCTTGTTTAACTTGAGATGCTTGGCGAACATCAAAATCCACGTCACCCTTAAAGGAACGAGACTCTAAGTGCACCTTACCATCGGTTGAAGGCGTAAACCAAAGATCAACACCTTTGTTTATAGCAAAGCCCGTAACCAGGCCATGTTGGTGATCTACGTGAGCACCAATAGGACATACTCTATATGGGACAAATATATGATATTGAAATTGCATTGTCTTACATTTTAATCATAGAATTTTTTATACCAAAGAGCAAAAGCTCTAAGGCCATCTTCTAAGCGAGTTGAAGGTTTATATCCAAAGTCCTCCTCTAAGGAAGAAGTATCAGCATAAGTTTCTTCGACATCACCTTTTTGCATTGGAACAAGTTCCCTTAAAGAGCTATAATCATAATCCTTAGAAAGAACCCCCGAGGAGATTAGCTCTTTTTGTAAAACATCAACAAAGGCTAGCAAACCCTCTGGTTTACTTCCACCAATGTTATATACTTTATGTGGAGGTATAGGAAGAGAATCTTCCCCCAGTATTTTTTCTGGAGCATGCTGAATCACACGCATTATACCTTCTATGATATCATCTATAAAGGTAAAGTCTCGCTTACACTTTCCGAAGTTAAAAATTTGGATTTTTTCCTTTCTCTTAAGTTTATCTGCAAAGGAAAAATATGCCATATCAGGACGTCCTGCTGGACCATAGACAGTAAAAAACCGAAGGCCTGTACTAGGGATGTTGTATAGCTTTGAGTAAGCATGAGCAAGGAGCTCATTAGACTTTTTTGTAGCAGCATATAGGCTAACGGGTGTATCTGTCTTATCTTCTACAGAAAAAGGAACTTTTTTATTTTGCCCATAAACGCTTGAAGAACTTGCATACACTAAGTGCTCAACACCCTTTTCTTTATTATCATAGCTATGGCGACAAGCCTCAAGGATATTGTAAAAGCCAATAATGTTACTCTTAATGTAAGCATCGGGATTTGTAATGCTATATCTTACTCCTGCTTGCGCTGCAAGATTAACTACAATGTTTGGCTTATATTCATTAAAGATATCCTTTATAAGCTTTTCACTGGAAATATCCCCATGAATAAAAGTAAAATTATTATAAGGCTTTAGCCATGAAAGGCGCTCTTTTTTTAGGCTCACATCATAATAGTCGTTCATACTATCTATGCCAACTATCTTTAAACTAGGAACATCCTTTAAAAGTCTTTTAGAAAGGTATGCCCCAATAAAGCCTGCCACACCAGTAAGGAGTATGGTTGATGCTTCAAGATTAATATTTTTGTCCTTCATAAAAAGCAATATATGCTTGCTAATGATGTGCAAAGTTAAAAAATAATTTTGGTTTTTCTTCTTACATAGGGAAAATGGCTAATTTACGTGGGGGGAAAAAGACTTTATTTATCAGAAAAAAGTAAGTATTAAGAAAGTATTAAAAAAGTGATGGCAGAAAGTGATAATTACCGATTTATTTGGCAGTTAGGAAAAATATAAATAATTTTGCGTGTGCGGATTTTTCCACCCTAAACTTTAAAATTTTAGACCTTAAACTTTTCTATTCCCTACTATTAGATCGCTATGAAAGAGATTAGAAACTTCTGTATAATTGCGCATATTGACCACGGTAAATCCACTATCGCGGACCGCCTTTTGGAATATACGAAAACCATTCAGATTACAGAAGGACAGATGCTAGATGATATGGATCTAGAAAAAGAGCGGGGAATAACCATCAAAAGTCACGCTATACAGATGGAATATATCCATAAGGGTGAAAAATATATCCTAAATCTTATTGATACTCCGGGGCACGTAGACTTTTCCTACGAGGTTTCAAGGAGTATAGCTGCTTGCGAAGGCGCTCTTCTTATCGTAGATGCAACACAGGGCGTGCAAGCTCAAACAATAAGCAACCTATATATGGCCCTTGATCATGACCTAGAGATTATTCCTATAATCAACAAAATAGACATGACTTCTGCAATGCCGGATGAGGTAGAGGATGAAATAATAGAGCTTCTTGGCTGCAAAAAAGAAGAAATTATACGCGCTTCTGGAAAAACAGGAGAAGGAATACCAGAGATTCTTTCCTCTGTTGTAGAGAGGATAAAACCTCCCTCGGGTAATGAAGAAAGCCCTTTGCAGGCTCTAATATTTGATTCGGTATACAATTCTTTCCGTGGCATTATAGCTTACTTTAAAATTGAAAATGGTAGTATCTCTAAGGGAGACAAAGTAAAGTTTTTCAATACCGGTATGGAGTATACCGCCGATGAGGTAGGTATTTTGAAAATGGATATGATACCAAAAGAAAAACTATCTACCGGAGATGTTGGCTATATTATAAGTGGAATAAAGGAAAGTAAGGACGTAAAAGTTGGTGATACCATAACTCATGTAAACCGTCCCTGCAAGGAAGCTATTTCTGGCTTTAGGGAGGTAAAGCCGATGGTCTTTGCCGGTGTTTATCCAATAGATCCAACAGATTATGAAAACCTAAGGTCGTCACTTGAAAAACTTCAACTCAATGATGCCTCACTAAGTTTTATCCCAGAATCCTCTGTTGCACTAGGCTTTGGATTTAGATGTGGATTCCTTGGACTTCTGCATATGGAAATAGTTCAAGAACGCTTGGATAGAGAGTTCAATATGGACGTAATAACAACAGTTCCTAACGTATCATATAAAGTTATTGATAAACAAAAAAACACCTCTGAGGTTCATAATCCTTCAGGTCTTCCTGACCTAATGATGATAGACCACATAGAAGAGCCCTATATCAAAGCCTCAATAATAACAGTAACGGACTATATAGGTCCAATAATGAAGCTTTGTTTAGATAAAAGGGGTGAGCTCCTTCGTCAAGATTTCATAAGTGGAAATAGAGTTGAACTTCAATTTATGTTGCCACTTGGAGAGATAGTTATTGACTTTTATGATAAGCTTAAGAGTATCTCAAGAGGATATGCATCCTTTGATTACTATGTAGAAGGCTTTAGGCCCTCAAAGCTTGCCAAACTTGACATACTGCTTAATGGAGAGCCAGTTGATGCCTTATCAACACTTACTCACCAGGATAATGCAGTAGCTCTTGGACGTAGGATGTGTGAAAAACTAAAAGAACTAATTCCTCGACAACAATTTGATATAGCAATTCAAGCAGCTATTGGATCAAAGATTGTAGCTAGAGAGACAATCAAATGCGTTCGTAAAGACGTTACAGCAAAATGCTATGGCGGTGATGTTACCCGTAAACGCAAACTACTTGAAAAGCAGAAAAGAGGAAAAAAGAGAATGAAGCAAATAGGTAATGTGGAGGTTCCACAAAAAGCCTTCCTAGCTGTACTAAAACTAGACTAAGTTAGCCACTTAATACAAGAAAAAAAGAAAAACAAGATGAGAGAGATGATGAAAACCACGCGTGACATTGCGCGCGAGCTTGCAAGAAAATATAGCACCATGACTCATGATGAACTAGATATTCTTGAAAATATTTTGGTTCCTATGAAATTTTCAAAGGGACAAACGATACTTTCCGAGGGAGAAGTATGCAAGAATATTTACTATGTTGAAAAGGGTTTAGTGCGCCAATTCTATTTCAAAAAAGGGAAGGCTGTAACAGAATATCTAGCTGTAGAAGGCGATATAGTTATGTGTATTGAGAGTCTCTTTAAAGAGATGCCTACACATCTTCAGATAGAAGCTATAGAACCTGTTATGATTTATGCCCTTCCAAAGATAAGACTTGAGGAAGTGGCCCTTCATAATGTAAACATACAAATCCTTTATCGTAAAATTTTAGAGGAATCCCTAATAATATCTCAAATCCATGCTGATTTAATACGTTTTGAAACTGCTCAAGATAGGTATCAAAAGCTATGTCGTTTGTCACCACAGGTAGCACTTCGTGCGCCCCTTCTATACATAGCAAGCTACCTTCAGATGACGCCAGAAACCCTAAGTAGGGTTCGCTCTAGCGCAATACAAAGCAAAGACTAAACTATATATAAGCATCGACCTTGAGAAGGATAGAATTCTACTTCTCAAGGTCGCCTATTCTACTTATAGCCTTCTACACATCACTAAGATAGACTTTATAGAGAGATTCTATTAACAACGTTCAATATAGGCTATAATATCACCTTTCTTTACCCTCTTTCCTTGCTTAACCCCAAATCGGTCATTACAAACCATTAATTTTTTAAAAAAGTCAATTTCTAATGACGGTCATATATCCAAACGTTTGGATATATGACCACCTAGGATATTTTCATCAATTGTGGCATGACTTATCCTTCATTTTCTCGATTTCAGCAAATGAATCATTCGATGTTTTTTTCGCAACTTTATCGAATTTTGGTGATTTCAGCACTATTATCGTTAAAGTTCTTTTCCATATTGATAGTTGTGTAGGTTTTTGGAAAAGTTAGGATTTTTCACAAAATGCGTATTTTTTTAGAAAACGTTCAACTGTTGACTACCCGAGCTCTGCCACATGTCACGATAGACAAGACTAAACTGAATCTTTTTCTTCATTGGTTATTTTAGGGATTTAAGTGCTGTATAATTTCAAGACTCAAAAAAGCTACTTTGTCACTCTAAACCAATCAGCATCTACCCAACCACGGACAGCTCCGCTCATTGGTTCTGCAGCTACAAACCCAATCTTAGCTCCTATCCATTTTCCTTCACGCATTGTAAATAAAGAGCCTGCATCAAGGAATTTTTTCCCATCTAAACTATAGGAAAAACTACATTTACCATCATCAACCTTCATACGAAGGTAAATATCCTCATGTATACCTGGTTGATAATCAACTTTATCTACCTCAGTGGGTTTAAGTTTACTTATTAAGTCAATTGTCTGAGGACTTCCTTTATCAGCTTTTAAGCAGGTAATTCTTTCAAGGTGGAACTCCTCGCCTACCCTTTTAACCACAAGGGCCGAATAATCAAGGCCCATCATTATTATACCTCCAAATTGTTCCTCATCTTTAGCTGTAAAACGGATTTTGGCCGTTGCTGTAAAATTATCTGCAGGAGTCTTTTGCAGCATTAGATTTGGAACCTCGAAAAGGTTCTTATAGTCCTCGCTTAGCTTATGAGTATAAAGACGGTAAGTACCGTAAGAAGTTGGCATACCAAATGCTTGATTGTAATTAGCCTGCCATTGCCATTGTTTAGAAAGAACAGTTTGATTAAATTCATCACTTTCTTGAGGGTTTTCTTTAGCAACCTTACCGGATGTTTTAGGCTTAGTGTATGTAAGAACAGGTTCACCCTGATAGCCACTACCTGAATTAATGCCAATTACGGGCCAGTTATCTTTCCAGGAAAGTGGTTGAAGATGAACTACACGACCATATGCGCCCTTATCTTGAAAATGTAAGAACCAATCCTCATCAAAGACGGTATGCACCCAGGCACCTTGGTGAGGACCATTAACGTTTGTTGAACCCTGATCCATAACGACCTTCCACTCGTATGGACCAAATGGAGACTTAGAACGCATTGCTAGTTGGAAACCTGTTGAAACTCCACCTGCTGGACACATTATCCAATACCAGCCATCACGTTTATAAAACTTTGGACCCTCGCAGGTTCTATTTTCTGTTCCATTACCATCAAAGACTATAACGGGGTCGCTTATAGCTCTAGTTCCATCTTTTGAAAGTTCACGAACAACTATTGTTGAGGCAAAATTTATTCTGCTATTAGCCCAAGCTGAAACAAGATAACATCTTCCATCATCATCAAAAAGTGGAGTTGTATCAATCATGCCCTTACCCTCTATCACGCATACGGGTTCTTCCCAATCACCAGCTGGATTAGAAGTTTTAACCATAAATACCCCATGGTCAGGGTCACCCCAATAAATATAAAATTCTCCTTCGTGATAACGTATACTTGGAGCCCATACGCCATTACCATGAGATGGGGTATCAAACTCCTCTTTTGGAGATAAACTCTTTAAGGCATGCCCTATTATCTCCCAATTAACCAAGTCCTTTGAATGCAGAATAGGAAGTCCCGGAATGCAGTTAAAGGAACTTGCCGTTAGATAATAATCCTCACCTACGGCACACACGTCAGGATCACTATAATCAGCGTTAATCACAGGGTTGGTATACGTCCCGTCGCCATTATCTGGGCACCAAACTTGAGAGACATATTGAGCTTTAGCTATTATGGGAGCTAAAAAAAGAAGAATAACAAAAACTTTTTTCATAAAAATTTAAAGATTATAAGGGAATGATTTTTCTTAAATGACTTTGACAAAATTATTTTCTAAAGCCTCGAATTTAAGTTTATAATTAACATCGTGGACGATCCTCATTCTTAAATCTGGATCAAGGGCAGTATGTTTAATATAATTGGCTACATGTCCCATGGTCATCCTTAGATTTACCTCAACACATGGATGTAGCAGGAATCCACTAGCAAAGGGATGAGTAACAACCATCATATCGATGCCAAATGGACCACTATAACGCTGAAAGAATAATTTTGAAAAATATTCTTCTATACGCTTTCTTACATAAAGGATAACATCCCGTTTAATATACTTTGTAATAAGAGATAGCTTTCTTTCTTCCCCTGCTACAATGTTTCCTAAATAACGACCAGAGGAAGCATCAAAAATTGAAAGGCCTTGATACGAAATACCTCCTTTAGCATCAGAGAAAAATTCCATAGCAAAATCCTGAACCTTACAATAATATGGCTCAACCATTACGCCCTTTTGCTCTAAAATCATTCTTTTAATCCAACCACTTGTGCTTTTGTCTATGCCATCATATTTAGAAACGTATCTTAGGCCTCTTCCCGATGAACTCCATAGGGCTTTAACAATGATCTTTTCATACTTTTTAAGAAGATCATTAACTTCCTGGAATTTTTCTATATAAAAGCTTTCACCCAAAGTTAAATGGGTTATCCCATAGCGCAAATAACTTAGCGCTTCTTTTGATGAACGTCTACTTGAAAGTTCTCTTATAAGAGAAAGGGTTTCTTTTTTTGGTAGAAGATCTTCTGTTATACCACTTTCTTTGAGCATTAAAACTAAATCTTCATTCCAACCCCAGGGCTGAATGGATGAAAAATATAATTTTTTTAAATCCTCGCGCGTAAGAAAAAGAACGTCAGAGCGTAAGGAAGAAACTCCTTTTACAGCCTTTAGGGCATAAGCTATGTCATCAACTAAAACGCAGTCCCCATCTCCAGCCCATAGGGATGGTAAAAAACCCATATTCTGCCTAAACTCTTGGACTACATGAGGTAAGGTTATATTGGCTTTGTTATAAGCCAATACAAGGTCATGTTCAGGATTGAATATAAAGAGTTTCACTAGACTTAATACTTTTTTCTGGGTTGCTTAACGAGTCCTAAATTGAAGAGAAAAATTTTCTTGGACCAAGAATTTTTATTTAGAGGTGTCAAACATAATGTTTTTATAGCACAATACAAAATTTTTGGCTCAATTATTTTTTGAGCTTTCTATCTTTTTTTCCTAAACGACAATTTGCCAAATTGGAAAAAAAATATATAACTTTGCATAACTTAAATTAACTCAAGATTTTGGCGAGGGTAGGCTAAAAGGGTTCCACCAGCCCTACTCCAATAAAAATAAAATAGAACCCAACTAAAATATTATTGTATGATTAGCACTAAATTACAAGATGCGATTAATGCCCAAATCGCTGCTGAGATGTGGTCAGCAAACATCTATCTATCAATGTCATATTATTTTGGCAACAAGGGTTATAGTGGTTTTGCTTCTTGGATGAAAGCCCAAGCAAACGAAGAATATGAGCACGCAGAAGAATTTGCTCAGTATCTACTTAAGCGTGGTGGCAAAGCTTTGATAAGCTCAATTGATAGCGTTCCACAGGAATGGGAAACTCCACTAGAGGTTTTCGAGCATGTTTATAAGCATGAGTGCCATGTATCACAACTAATCAACGATCTTCTTGATCTAGCTATCGCTGAAAACGATAAGGCAACACAGGATTTCTTATGGACATTTGTACGCGAGCAGGTAGAAGAGGAGGCAACATCCTCAGATATCGTTGATAAACTTAAATTAGGTGGCAATTCTGCACTATACCACCTTGATGCTGAGCTCGGAAAAAGGAAATAAGAATTTCTTCAGAGTGAGAAATTGGATATGAAATATTTTGTATTTTCCTTTATTCTTGGCGCAACATTAGCTCTTACGAGTTGCGCATCAATTAATCATCCGAAGGGTTCACGTCACAAAGACCACCCAAGGGCTATTTCTGGTCATAGTGCACCTTTCCAAAATGATCGTCACTATTAAGATTAGTAGCTTCTTTTTAGGATTTTTATCCTTTTAAAGATAAGCATATTCTCTTTCACACAAGGTCTAAAGATTTAATATCCTTAGGCCTTTTTTGTTTTATAATTTGTCAAAGGTTTTTATTTATAGTATTTTACAAGTTTTTTAAAGTTTTAGATTTTTTGCGAGGTGCTAAAATTTTATTATTTTTGTGGCGCGTTAAACAAAATCTTAAAGTTTTAAATGAACATATCATATAAATGGCTTAAGGAATACGTCGATTTTGACCTTACTGCTGAGCAGGTTTGCGATGCCCTTACATCTTTGGGGCTTGAAGTAGACGCTCTTAGTGAGGTTCAAGCCATCAAGGGCGGACTAAAGGGACTTTATGTTGGAAAATTTCTCTCCTTATACGAGCATCCAGATTCAGACAATCTACATGTAGCCATGGTTGACTTAGGT
>JAJQAI010000189.1 GCA_021203915.1 Prevotella sp.
ATCTATGGGAGGTCGCCAAAAATGAAAAACATTATTTATATGATTAAATCAAAACAAAAATATTTTTATGGAAATTGGAATTAAAGGTTATCAAGAAATCTTAGTTACGCCTGAAAAGTCTGCTCGAAAAATTAAAAGCGGAACTCTTGAGGTTTTTGCAACCCCTGCTATGATTGCACTTGTAGAGGAGACAGCATGGAAAAGCGTAAAAGATTATTTAGAACCCGGTCAAGCAACAGTTGGCACTTTACTTAATATTAGCCATCTTTCACCAACCCCGATAGGAATGAAGGTAAGATGTGAAACTTTACTTACAAATCTAGATGGACGAAGGCTCATATTTGAGGTAAACATTTATGATGAAAAAGACTTAATTGGTAAAGGCGTACATGAGCGCTTTATAATTGGAGAAGAAAAGTTTCAAGCAAAAGCTAATAGTAAGCTTTCCGAATCTAAATAGCTGAAAGGTATTCTTTGGCTTTAATAGCGCATCTTTCTCCATCAACACCAGCCGATACGATTCCGCCGGCATAACCTGCTCCCTCACCACAAGGGAAAAGACCACTTAGGCGAATATGCTCAAGCGTAAGATTATTACGTATGATTCTTACCGGAGACGATGTCCTAGTTTCTATAGCTATAAGCACAGCATCATTAGTTAAAAAGCCCGGTGAGAGGTATCCAAATTTTTTTAACCCCAAACTAAGACGATGGCTAATGTGCCTAGGAAGCCAAACATTTAGTGGACTAGGGGTAAGATCTAGAGGATAAGAACTTTTTGGTAAATCTTCACTAAACTTTGAAAGAGTAAAATCAACCATACGTTGTGCAGGTGCTGATAGTGTTTTTCCACCTTGAAGAAAACAAAGCCTCTCAAGTTTTTCTTGATATCGCATCATTGCAAGAGCATCATTTCCCTCATTTATATCCTCTGGACGTACTTCTACAACCATACCACTATTGGACCACTTAGAGTTGCGAAAAGATGAACTCATACCATTTACTACTATTTGATCTGGTCCTGAGCTAGCAGGTATTACGTGTCCGCCTGGACACATACAAAAAGAATATACTCCACGTCCTTCTATCTGGGTCGAAAAACTATACTCTGCACAAGGAAGATAGTCTCCCCTGCCTTGTTTATCATGGTATTGGATACAATCGATTAGAAAAGAGGGATGCTCGAGCCTTACACCAATAGCTAAAGCCTTTTTCTCAATTTCTATTTTACTTTCATGAAGATAAGTATACACGTCTCTAGCAGAATGTCCTGTTGCAAGGATAACTGGTCCAAAAAAAGTCAACTCATTATTATCTTTTAAGTCTAAAGCCTTAATGCCTATAACCTTATCCTTTTCAAAGATAAAACTCCTCATACGTGTAGAGAAAAAAACTTTTCCACCTGATTTTAGTATGGTATTGCGCATATTTTCTATTACACCAGGCAGTTTATCGGTTCCGATGTGAGGATGCGCATCAAAAAGAATTGCTTCTGGAGCTCCATGCTGGCAAAAGACTTCTAATATCTTCTTTACATCGCCACGCTTTTTACTTCTAGTAAATAACTTTCCATCAGAATAAGCTCCTGCCCCACCTTCACCAAAACAATAATTACTATCTGGGTTAACAAGGCTTCCCCTAGAAATTTGGGCTATATCTTTTTTCCTTGAATGAACGTCTTTTCCCCTTTCAACTATAATGGGTTTAAGCCCTAACTCGATGAGTTTGAGCGCAGAAAATAGTCCTGCTGGACCTGCCCCAACTATAACAACTGAAGGTGATGATGATACATCCCTATACTCAATATGCTTAAAAACCTCCTCTTCTATCTCCTCATTAATGTATGCTAGAACGTTTAAGTTTACATAAACTGGTCTATGGCGAGCATCAATGCTACGTTTAAGCACTCTTATGTGCCTTAACTCTTTAGGGTTAAGTCCTTTTTCTAAGACTAGAAAGTCCTTAATTGCGTCTTCAGAAAAGGCTTGATGAGGTAGTATTCTAAGTTGATATTCTTTCTTCATCCTTGCAAAAATAATACTTTCTTAGAAAATAAGCCAAAGAAATAATTATCCCATTTAAAAATGTAAATATCAAACAAATTTCACTTTAGAAGGCAATTTATACACAAAAAGTGTTGTCTTACAAGGGATTTTGCTTAATTTTGCATCCGTTTAAAGAGAAAGGACCCCGCTTGTATTGGGGATCTCAAGAGAAACAAATTACAAAAGAAAAAATGAAAGTATTAAAATTTGGAGGAACGTCCGTAGGTTCCGTTAAAAGCATTCTAAGCTTAAAAAAGATTGTTGAAAAAGAGGCAAAAAAACAGCCCATAGTTGTTGTCGTAAGCGCCTTAAGTGAAATAACAGACAAGCTCCTAGCCACTGCACAGATGGCTCTTATTGGGGATGAGCGGTACAAAAAGGAGTTTGACCTTATAGCTCAACGACACCACCAAATTATTGATAGGATAATAACAGAGGCAAAGAAAAGGGAGGACCTTTTCAATTCAGTAGACATCCTTTTGGAACAGCTAAAGAGTATTTATTATGGTGTCTACTTAATCCACGATCTTAGTGAAAAGACAGAAAACGCCATTGTGAGTTATGGAGAAAGACTTAGCTCACATATTGTTGCTACACTGATAAAAAATGCTGTTCTTCTAGATGCACGTGACTTTATCAAGACAGAATTCAAAAATGGAAAACACGTTCTTGATAGTGAACTCACAAATATTTTGATTCGTGAGAGGTTCAGTAATCTTCCCCGCATCTCAGTTGTTCCAGGTTTTATAAGCAAAGATAAAACCACAGCAGAGACAACAAACTTAGGGCGTGGCGGCAGTGACTATACAGCCTCACTTATAGCTGCAGCCCTGGATGCAGAGATACTTGAGATATGGACAGACGTGGATGGTTTCATGACTGCTGATCCAAGAATTATACATACGGCTTATACGATAACTGCCTTAAGTTATGTTGAGGCCATGGAGCTTTGTAACTTTGGTGCTAAGGTTATTTATCCTCCTACTATATACCCTGTATGTGTAAAAAATATACCTATTAAGGTAAAAAATACCTTTAATCCAACATCTTCTGGTACAATAATAAAAGAAAAGATTGACCAAGATTCTAGAGCCATCAAGGGAATATCTAGCATTAGCGATACAACACTAATAACTGTAACTGGACTTTCTATGGTAGGAGTTATCGGTGTCAATCGCCGAATATTTACCGCCCTAGCCGAGAATGGCATATCAGTATTTATGGTAAGCCAGGCCTCATCTGAAAATTCTACATCTATTGCTGTAAAAGAATCAGATGAAACGGAAGCAGTAAGAGTGCTTAACGAGGAGTTTGCTAAAGAGATACAAACAGGGGCAATGTTCCCAATGCATGCCGAGAGTAATCTTGCCACAATAGCTATTGTGGGAGAAAACATGAAACACACCCCCGGTATAGCAGGAAAGCTCTTTGGAACACTTGGAAGAAGTGGTATTAGCGTTATTGCATGTGCTCAAGGAGCATCTGAGA
Organism: Prevotella sp.; assembly: GCA_021203915.1. GTDB lineage: Bacteria > Bacteroidota > Bacteroidia > Bacteroidales > Bacteroidaceae > Prevotella. The sequence continues at coordinate 3,534 of JAJQAI010000189.1, forward strand.
CGAATATCTCTTTTGTTGTGGATAGAATGTATTTAAGAAAATCCTTAAACGTACTTCATGATTCATTCTTCCTTTCAGAATATAATGTTTTAAATCTCTTTATTTGTGGCGTGGGTACTGTCGGTGGAAAACTAATAGAACAAATTTGCTCACAATATGAAGAACTTCTGCAAAACCGCAGGCTCCGGCTCAATGTTGTAGGTATTGCTGATAGTAAAAATGCTGTATTTAATAGAGATGGAGTAAGTATAGAGGATTATCGTAGTGTTCTTAATAATGCTCCTGAAAGTGACATTACACGACTGAAAAAAGAGGTAGTGGGAATGAATATCTTTAACAGCGTTTTTGTTGACTGCACTGCAAGTGAAGAAGTTGCCTCACTCTATCAGGACTTCTTGGACCACAATATCTCTGTAATTGCTGCTAATAAAATTGCAGCATCATCTTCCTACGAAAGCTATGACCGTCTAAAAAAGACAGCTCTTCGCCGTGGTGTAAAATTCCGTTTTGAAACCAATGTAGGAGCAGGTTTACCAATTATTGGTACAATAAATGACTTGCGTAATTCAGGAGACAGAATACTTAAAATCGAGGCCGTTCTAAGTGGAACGCTCAATTACATATTTAATGAGATTTCCGAAGAGGTTCCTTTTTCTCAAGCTGTATTAAGAGCTAAAGAAAATGGTTATAGTGAACCTGACCCACGTATCGATCTTAGCGGAAAAGATGTAATCCGTAAACTTATAATCCTAACTAGAGAAGCTGGTTACAAAGCGGAATGTTCTGATGTAAAACGGGAACTTTTCATTGATGAAAAATTCTTTAGTGGCTCCTTAGAGGATTTCTGGCGAGATCTTCCTCAAGTTGACGAAGACTTTGAACGTCGTAGAAAGATTCTTCAAAAAGAATGTAAACGTTGGCGTTTTGTAGCCAAAATGGAAATGGGACAAACAAGTGTATCCCTAGAGGCTGTAGACAAAGAACATCCATTCTATAATCTTGAAGGCTCAAATAACATTGTTTTGCTAACAACAGAGAGGTATAAGGAATACCCAATGTTAATCCAAGGCTATGGAGCAGGCGCAAGTGTAACAGCAGCAGGCGTCTTTGCCAATATTATGAGTATTGCCAATATTTGATTTTTTTATTTTGGGGCGATGAAACACTTAATAATTATTGGAGATGGTATGGCTGACCATAAGGTGGAAAGCCTAGGAGGAAAGACTCTATTGCAATATGCTTCCACACCATACATGGACTTACTAGCAAAGATGGGACGCACGGGGCGACTTATTACTGTCCCAAAAGGATTTCCTCCAGGTAGTGAGGTTGCAAATACATCGATACTTGGTTATAACCTAGAAGAAGTATTTCAAGGGCGTGGTCCAATTGAGGCTGCAAGTATTGGATATGAAATGGAAAAAGGTGACCTTGCCATTCGTTGTAATATTATTTGTATAGATAAAGAAAGAATAAAAAATCACCATGGTGGGCATCTTTCAACTTTAGAGGCCTGTGAACTAATTGATTACCTAAACGAAAAATTAGGAAGCCCTAAGATTAAGTTTATCTCTGGAATACAATACCGACATTTACTGATAATTAAAGGAGGTAATAAGCACATAGTGTGTGCTCCTCCCCATGATAATCCAGATAAACCATGGAGACCACTTATGGTTAAACCTGAAGAGGGTTGGGAAGATAAAAAAGATGGTGATAGTATGACTGCAAAACAAACTGCAGATATAATTAATGACTTAATTATTAAATCTCAGGCTTTACTTCCCTTTCATCCCATCAACATTAAAAGAAGGGCAAATCATATGGACGAGGCCAATAGTATATGGACTTGGAGCGGTGGTTATCGTCCCGCTATGCTTCCACTTAGCCAAAGGTTTCCTCAGATTAAAACCGGTTCGGTAATAACAGCTGTAGACCTAATAAAAGGAATCGGTCACTATGCTGGGCTAAAAGCCGTTGAGGTTCCAGGTGCCACAGGACTTTCTAACACAAATTACGAAGGAAAAGTTCAAGCTGCTATTGAGGCCCTTAAAACAGAAGACTTCGTTTTCTTACATGTTGAAGCAAGCGATGAGGCCGGTCATGATGGTGATATATCACTTAAATTAAAAACCATTGAATATTTAGACCAACGTATCCTAAAGCCTATTTACGAAGAGGTCGTTTCTTGGCATAATGACCCTGTCTGTATAGCTGTACTACCTGATCACCCTACTCCGGTAGAGATTCGTACTCACGTAAGTGAGCCAGTACCTTTTGTTGTTTGGTATCCTGGAATAACCCCTGATGAGGTTACAACGTATGATGAGGAAAGTTGCCTTAAAGGCTATTACGGTCTTATAGATGAGGGAGGGCTTATGGATTTATTAATGAATTTGTAGTTTACGTATGAAATACTATAGCACTAACAATAAGTCTATTACAGCCTCACTCTCAGAGGCTGTAATCAAAGGTCTAGCACCTGATAGAGGGCTTTATATGCTAGAAAGAATAAACACTCTTTCTAATGATTTGTTTGATAATATAGATAAGCTAACATTTAAGGAGATTGCCTTTGAGGTCGCTAGTAAATTTTTTGGTGAGGACGTAGAAAAAGAAGATCTTAAAAACATTGTTTACGATACTTTAGAATTTGACTGTCCGATAGTTAAAGTTGAAGATAATATATTCGCACTTGAACTTTTCCATGGACCAACACTAGCATTTAAGGATGTTGGTGCTAGATTTATGGCTCGCCTACTTGGATATTTTATAAAGGGGGATGAAACTAATACCGTAAATGTTCTTGTAGCAACTAGCGGTGATACTGGTTCAGCCGTTGCAAATGGTTTTCTTGGAGTTAAAGGTATTCATGTGTGGGTACTCTATCCCAAAGGTAAGGTAAGTCAAATCCAAGAATCTCAGTTTACAACACTTGGCAAAAATATCACAGCCCTTGAGGTTGATGGTGTATTTGATGACTGTCAAGCTCTAGTTAAAACGGCTTTTTTAGATGAAGACCTAAACAAACATATGCGTCTTACATCAGCTAATTCAATAAACGTAGCTCGTTTCCTTCCGCAAGCATTTTATTATTTCAATGCATATGCTCGCCTAAAGGAAAAAGGCTTGGGCCATGATGTTGTTGTATGTGTTCCTAGCGGTAATTTCGGTAACCTAACCTCAGGGCTAATAGGCAAAAAGATGGGACTACCTATAAAACGTTTTATCTCTGCTAATAATGCTAATAGGGTTGTATTTGACTATCTAAAAACTGGTCAATATATTCCAAAGCATAGTATACAAACCATTGCAAATGCAATGGATGTGGGTGACCCAAGTAATTTTGCTAGAATTTTAGATTTATATGGCGCTGACTATAAAAAAATAACATCAGAACTCTCTGGTGCTACTTTCCAAGATGATGAAATACTTAAAGCCATTAAAGAATGCTACTCTTTAAATGGTTATATACTTGACCCGCATGGAGCATGTGGTTATCAAGCATTAAAAGAGATGCTCTTTGATGGAGAAACGGGAGTCTTTCTTGAGACCGCACACCCTGCTAAATTTAAACCAACCGTTGAGAGTGCAATTGGTAAAGAGGTTGATGTTCCAGAGCGTTTAAAAGCCTTTATGCGTGGCAAAAAGCAAAGCATAGAAATAAATAAGGACTTCCTAAGTTTTAAGGAAATCCTTATGAATTCTTGAACTTTTAAAATGGTCTTCCGTCGCCTGAACCTTTGCCTTCAAGAGGTGGACCTTTAGGACCTTCATCTATGTATCTACGTCCAAAGAGTTCTCGACGCATATATCTTTTCCACAAAATTTATTCGCGATAGTTGCATGGTGTTTTATAGGGTGTCATTTGGTATTTCAAGGTGCTTCATTAATATTTCATTTGGTTGCATATTGTATTTCAGAACTTTTCAACAAAAAATTAGGGAGTACGAGAGAATAAAGTTAGTGAAAACTTAGAAATAAAGAAGGACTTCCTAAGTTTTAAGGAAATCCTTATTTATTCTTGAACTTTTTAAAATGGTCTTCCACCGCCTGGGCCTCCAAAGCCACCACCTGGGCCTCCAAAGCCACCACCACGGCCGCCTGGACCTCCGCCACCGGGTCTCATTCCATCAGGAGGTGGACCCTCGGGACCTCCTTCACCTGGGCCTCTACGTCCAAAAAGTTCTCGGCGAGCATCTTTTCCACCAAATATATTAAGGCGATACACTACGTGAAGCATGCCATAGCACGTAATACTATTATATTTAGTATCATTTCTTTGCATAGCATTAATCGTGCGACTAAAATTACTTTGGTTATGGAGTATATCGTAGAACTGAACAGAAATGGTTAAAGGTTTACCTTTAAGGAAGCCTTGACTTAGCTGAGCATTCCATATTAGTTCATTGGTGTTCATAGAATTATCACTATAACCTCTTCGAGAGTTCTCGTGAATATCTGTCGAGAGACTTGTCCCCCATGGAAGAGTGAAATTAAATGTTGGTCCATAGGCAAATTGCCAAGTATCAAGATTACTTTGGCTCTGAAGCAGGTTTCGTGAATGTGTATAGGTAAGCGATCCATCCAAAGTCACTTCAAACCAGCTATTGCGGTAACTTAAACTGAGCTGTTCACTTACAGATGTAGTTCTCGTAGTATTTTTTTGGGAAGTAGAACTATTATCAAGTGCTAGATAGCCGACATAATTATTGTAACTTGCATTGGTGAAAGTACTAACATTCCAACATGCCAAAGTATCAAGAGCCGAATTGAACATAAGACCACCAGAAATGTCCCAATTTCCATTTATATTTTCAGGACGTGTTGTGCGACCACCTGTAACTTCATCATAAGTAACCATATTACTTATGCTATTTTGTGTGGTACTAAAGTTTAGGAAAGTCATTATAGACTTTTGGTGATTCTGAATGTAATTATTGTAGAACACCCTTAAGTTATGAGTAAAGGATGGCTTTAGCCCAGGATTACCCTGTGTAATGTTTAGTGGGTCGCTATCGTCGGTGATGTCTAGCAGATCGCTCATAGAAGGCTGGGATGTGGTACCTTTATAGTTAACTCTTAGGTTGCTAATTTTCGAGAATCTAAACCTAAAGTCAAGTGTTGGTGCTACGTTTACAACATTTCTAACCGTATCGGTGTTAACGCCTTGATATTTTTGGACAAAACGAGTCTTTTGTGGTTGCACCATAGCTCCAATATTAAGAGTATATTTTTGTCTTATCACTCTTAACATCAGTTGTATATCATGGATGTAATTCTTATACTCAGAAAAACGGCTAAGATCATCGTCAAGATAGTCTTCCAAAGGGTATGGTAAAAGAGAGAAATAATTATTCCAATCACGATAACGGGGGTTTATACCACTAAAGAAACCTTCTCCTAGGTCACTAAAGTCATATGTTGTTCTATCGCTCTTACTATACTTATATGTAAATTTATAACTAAACTGCAGGAATACAGCTCTAAAAATCGGCTCGCTATAGGTTGCTTGAATAGAATAACTCCAATTTTTTGTAGGGGTATAATTATAACGATTAGTTTGATATATTGAGTCAGTTCCTAAAGTATTCATTATCTGATAAAGATGAACATCTGATAGAGAAAGGCTTTTTCCATCAGAGTCCCCATAACTTACATCACCACGAATTGTGGCATTACGTCCTTTAGTGCCAAACTTACGATTGATTTGAAGCATAGCATTAAATGAAGTATTTTCTGTATATGAGATGGAGTTATCACTCTTGGTGTTAACCATAAGTGAGTCACTAGCTAACTGATTAATTGAGGAAGAAGATAGTGGGTCTGAAACATATAGATAAGGATCATCATTATAGGATGCACTAGAGGATGTTGAACGACTATCTTGCCGAGAAAAAGTAAAATTCGGACGGAACATTATATTGGTCATAGAGTCCGGTTTCCATTCAAGTCTTAAGCGTGCATCCCAACTATCTGAACGATTATAACTTTGAGAAAGGCTATTAGAAAAGGCTCCTGTTTGACTAACAAAATTCTCTGTTGATTGTTCTTGTCTTACATCGCCATCGGAGTGATTCCAACGCAGGCTTCCATCTAATTTGAGCTTGTTGCCATCATCGTAATTGAGGTTGGCACCTATCATCTTTGTTGCATTTAGGCCTTGATTGCCACCACCAAATCTACCTCCACCGCCACCACCGGGGAACCCCCTATCATTGGTGTTATTGGCGTTACCAACAAGTATCACCTTAGTCTTATCTTTGAAAAGACCGGCCATAAGACGCTCAGCATAACGGCTATGAGTACCTATAGCAAGGTCTACATTCCCTAAGAATCCCTTATTCATGCCCTCCTTTATACCAAAGTCAAGGACGGTTTGTTCTTCTCCATCATCAATACCGGTTATCTTAGCTAAATCACTTTTTTCATCGTAAGCCTTAACTTTCTCTATAATAGAGGTCGGTAAGTTCTTCATAGCCGTTTTTGTATCACCGGTCATAAATTCCTTACCATCAACTAATATCTTCTTAACGTCTTTACCATTAATCTTGATATTACCCTCATCATCGACTTGAGCACCAGGTAGCTTTTTTACCAATTCCTCAACAACAGAGCCCTCGGGAGTTCTATAGGCAGCAGCATTATAAACGAACGTATCTTCTTGAACCACAACTTTTGCAGCCTGTCCTACAACTGTGGCCTCTTTAAGCATTATGTCGCTACCATTAAGTGTTATTTTACCTAGTGCAACATCTTCTGAGGATGTAACCTTGATTTTTTTTATTAAAGTCTTATAGCCAACACCAGTGAACTTTAGAAGATAAGAGCCATTACTTGGCGCATGAATAGAAAAATCTCCTGTTTCATTACTTAAGGTTCCGTCTATATATGTACTGTCGGGTTTAAGTAGTTGAACAGTTATCTGAATGGCAGCATCCTTGGTGTCACGATCAATGAGGTATCCATATATCCTAGCTTCTTGAGCTTTTGTAAGACTACATAAAAACGCTAAGAAGCAAAAAAGAAGCGTTCGTTTAAACATCTATATTGTTTGGATTTCTTTTTCTTAGACGCGAAGGTAATATTTAAAGTTTAATTTTTTGCCCTTAAAAGAGTCATAATTCACTTATTTATCGATAATATAAAGAGATAGCCAAATTATTAATGTTTTTTAGCAATTTGCCATTAAATTACTAAAAAAGCCACATTTATTT
>JAJQAI010000327.1 GCA_021203915.1 Prevotella sp.
CATATTAGCTATGCATAGAGCCTTAGATAAATTGAGTATTCGTCCTGAAGCCATAATTGTCGATGGGAATCGTTTTAAGCCCTATTATAATGTGCCATATACAACGATAGTAAAAGGTGATGGAAAGTATTTATCGATAGCTGCAGCTAGTATACTAGCCAAGACCTATCGTGACGATTATATGCGCTTAATTGCAAAAGAATATCCTCAATACGATTGGGAAGAAAATAAAGGGTATCCAACAAAAAAGCATCGCCAGGCAATCAAATTATATGGCCTAACTCCATACCATCGAAAAAGTTTCAACATCCTGGGAGGAACTGGTGAACTTGACCTTTTTGAATTTAATCAATAACTATAGAAAATGCGCCACGACAAACTTGAAAGGGAATTATACCTTATAGAATTGCTCACAGAAAATAGAAATTATGATGTAGAGAGACTTTGTCAGAAAGTTGGAATTTCTCGACGTAATCTTTACTATTATTTAGAGTTTTTCCGTGATTGCGGCTTTAAATTATATAAGCACGGAGGATACTATTGTATAGATAGTAAATCATCTTTTTTCAATCACATTATAGATAGGATAACCTTTACAGAGCAGGAAGCAGTGCTTTTGAGAAGGTTACTCGATAAAATAAGTAGTGAGAATGTTTTAGCTTCCCACCTTAAGGACAAACTAGATCGTTTCTACGACCTTGATATCCTTACCGAAGATATTTCTCAAGAACAAGTTGCGCAAAATCTAGGCGTTCTATATGAAGCTATAAAGTTTAAGCGACAAATCTTAGTTCGTAATTATGTGTCGTTGCATAGTGACACGGTAAAAGATAGGCTTTTAGAACCTTTTATGTTGATGGATAATAACAATGAAGTAAGATGTTTTGAACCTTCCTCAAAACTTAACAAGACATTTAAGATAAGTCGTATGCGTGGTGTTGAAATGCTGGATACTGATTGGTGTTATGAATCTTCGCACAAAGACATGTATACCGATGTTTTTATGTTTAGTGGTTCAAAACGTATGCCCATAAAATTGCTTTTAGGTAATCTTTCATACAATATTTTAAAAGATGAATATCCTCGTGCGATGAAATACATCGAAGAAAGTGATAATAAAAAGTACCTTCTTGATATGGATGTGTGCAGTTATGTTGGCATCGGACGTTTCGTTCTCGGTCTTTATGATGATATTGAAGTTCTTGGTGATAAGGGCTTTAAGTCATATCTTAACAAAAAGATAAATAAGATGAAAAAGGTTTAAAGAAATATTTTTCTTTCAATCAATATCTAAAGTTTTCCACCCTTGCTATAGCAATCTATACTGATGGTGTATAATTTAAGTTGCCTATATATACGGGCATCTAAGGTATTGCATAAAATTTGTTATCATGCTACGAATTGTTTTTGAAAACATCTTTCTTGCAGTTCACAGATTAAAAAGGATATATTTTCCATGGTCTCTTCGTTTTGTGATGAATCTCCTAACTTTATTATCAACGCGTACTCCAAACGCGGCACGTAAAATTAGCAAACAACTGATTATAAGGCAAATATAAAATATTTATTACGAAGTTAGGAAAAGTGTCTTGTATAACCTAAAAACGTATCCTAATGACCAGAAATTACACTATGATTTTTATGTTGAATGCAACGGCAATTTCAAGTCAAAGGTGTCATAAAGTAAGAGACTCGCTACAGCGAGTCTCTCGTTTATCCGTTTTATAGTGCAGATGCGACGACTATGCTCGCAGGGCACTCTATAACGATGCAAAGATAAGTATATTTTTTATAACAAAAAAATTTTCCACATTTTTTTCAATATTGATAATAGTGTAAGTTTTTGGAAAAGTTAGGATTTTTCACCAAAATGCGTAATTTTTCTTAGAAAAACGTTCTACTGTTAACTACCCTTTGCTTTAGAAGTTTTTCGAGTTTTACTTAGCATCGCGCACACAACGCACGGGACCTGCTACAGACTTAACATAATATGCAAGAATACCTAACTCAAAAACATTGAAATCGCTACCATCGTGAATATGTAGAATATTAACTCTTTGCATTGTTTTGCCTGCATCTGCAGTAGCATTGTGATAGTTGCCGCATCTTATTGGTCTACATCCACTGCCATCAGGAGCACGAGTACCTTGAGTTGGGAAATATGATTTTAGTCCTTTTTTCCAATCCTGCATATATAGATACATTCCATATCCATAGACATCATCAGGGGAATTATAATTGATATTGGCTTCAAAGTTGGTAGTTGTTGGATTTAGACCATCTATTGTAAAGCCAAGCCATTGGTCGGGTGGTGATACTCGCCAACCATATGGGCAAGGATCGAAGATGGACTTTTCGCCATAATCGTCATAAAGGTGGGCAGTATCTCCATCTCTATCTTCCCCAACTGCATAATTTTTCATGTCAGAGGTAATGGGGGCTGCTCCCCACAATCTTTCATCGTGTGTTACTTTCCAGTCGCCACCTAATTCTGTAGGATAGTTTTTAATTCCAGATGAATAACTACTATTTGAATTAGTTCCTGCAACATAAGAAGAAGATCTTTGAGCAGCTAATTCTGTTCCACACATAAACACTGTGGGATTTTGTATGGAAAACAGCACATCATACTGATTCTTTATTATATCTGTTGCAGTTACTGAATGGAATAGATATTCTTCTGTAGTATCATCAGTCATGCCTGATATACGAATGTTATCGTTATCAAAAAGATTTTCGGTCGTGTTCTCTGTATATTCACCATACTCGCTGTAAAGATTGTCACTAGCAGCACCTTTTAGGGCTGGGAAAGGATCCTTTCGCCCCCATTGATAAAGCATCCCGAATGTGCTTGTAGCACCTTCACCTTCTTCGTCAGTAGGCACTGAGGCTAATGCTCCAAGATTGCACGGCATACAGCCGTAGCCTGGCACACGAGCTACACCTGTCTCGTAGCCATAAATGCCACCATCATCCCACTGATAGGTATAGTATGTAATAGCATTACCAATATTGGTCGGATCTTCTGAAGTTACCCATATATGCCATGACCAAATAATATCACCCTGACATTTCTCATCATTATATGCTGCTATAACAGCATTACCAGGATCTTGGGTTGTAACATAGATTTTATCATGCAGTGTTTGTGGGGCGCTTGGAACAAAATATACTAAATCACCTGCACTATTGTCACCAATACAATTTTCTGTTTGCCAAAGAATCTTAACACCCTTTATTTGTTTAGTTTCATCGTCAGGGTCTAGGTAGGTTTTAATGTTGTAATCTCCCCCTGTTTCTAAACGATAATATGGCTCAAAGAAAATAAGTGTATTAGGAGAGGCTACTATGCAGTTAGCTGATGGCACAGGGTCTGGCTCAATTGGATATCCTATATTCATTGTAACACGATATACTTGATTGCGACGAATATTATAGTTGTTATAATTGTTTCCGCCAGGATATACGATATAATCCTTTTCTGCTTCAGCTCCATCAGTATTGGTATACTTTAAATTAACAACCAACCTAGATGCATGGCTTGGCGCAACATCTGTCTTTGTATCTTCTTCTGAATTATCCTCCTTTTCCCCTTGTATATTCTCAGGAACGTAAATCACGTAGTCGTAGGTGTATGTCTCTCCTTCCTCTTTTAACTTTTCGTTGTTTGGGTCATTGATGTTATTGCCTTTGCCATTTGTACCCAAGGAACGTGAAACCCAAGAATCTGCTTCGGTGGGGTATTCATCATCTTGGGATTTAGTATCATTATTGTCGTATAAGGTACCCACTTTGCAGAACCATGGAATACTACTAAATTCAACATATCCAACGTAAGGGTCATACTCATCTATAGCTTTATCAAGTATAACACGTAATTTTACTTTAGCATACATGCGCTCAAGAGGCACTTCTATCGTGACTCCAGAAACTATTGCATCTTTATAACCTTGCATTGGTATATGTCCCTCTACTGCATCACTGCTAATATCGTATAGTGGTCGTGGAAAAGGTAATTCCTGCTCAGAAAGTTTACTTATAGTTAAGAAATTATTATAATCATCAGCCCACGAATCACTATTGACATTAGTTATTATGTAGATTCGAGAATTTACATTAGGCTTTAGCTCCACATCCCATATGCCACTAGATTCGCTATCTTCTCTAGTATAGTAACGTGGCTTGGTAAGGAGACTTCCGTTTTCATCATATTGGAATACCCATATATTATCAACTTCTTCTTCCCACTCAGAGGCTATTTCTGTTATGTCTTCTAATGGCTCCTCATCTCTAGTGGATTTAGTAGACGATACCTTGAAATCATTTACAGATAAAGAAAGTCTTGTCTTTATCATATCACTTTCATCGAACTGTGTTGAAAGGGAAGCACTATCATAAAAAAGATCATCGCTGCAACCAAAAAAAATAAAAGTTGCTATTATTAATAGTGCAAGAAAAATATTGTGCCTCATAAGGGAAATAATCTTTTCGTTTAATTTTAATAACTTGTTTCTTGGATTTTATATGTATTCCAAGGTTCTCTATCGTAATTATCTGCCATTTCAAGTGGGACGTATATTGTGAGGTTAATATCATCATCTAGGGGAAAAAGGTTTTCTCCGCACTCTGGGGGATAATCACTATGGAAGAAAAGGGACTCAAGGCTTATGCAAGAAGAAAATGCATAATCACCAATATACCTCACAGTTGCTGGAATATCTATTGATATAACTTCTTCATCTGCATCAAAACAATTTGCACTTATTCCTACAACAGTATATGTGTATCCTAAATATGTTACTGTTTCAGGAATATTGAACTGCCCTAATTTTCCAACATACTGTGAATGTCCCTTTTCAATCCATACTTCCAGGGTATATGTATCGGTATCCTCATTATAATCTGAGGTTACTACCCGATACATAACCCCATCCTTTTCGATATCATCATCAACCTTTATTACCTGTGACATATCACCATACGTCCATGTGTTATCAAAGACATTCTCCCATGCGACAACATTAACCTTTAGTCCAGACTGACCAAAATCAACATTAAAACGGTATAGATTGTTGCGGTGAATATCTCTACGTAATGCCTTTTCTTCATTTGTTGCATCCTCATCATATGCCTTAGTTGTGCCGTCCTCATCATAAAGAGCAAAGTATATTTTGTACTGTGTATCGTCAGTGGATGATTGGTCGTTCAATCTTATATCAATATATGAGAAATCATCGTTTTTATTATCATACTCGGGAACGTAAGCTATCCACGTTTCTTTTTGTGTAACATTACCATTAGCATCACGCATTTTATCTTGAACCTTGTATAGGTCTATTTCATTTTCTATACCATCATTTTGACCATTAACAAGGTGTATAACCTCACTTGTATAGTCATTTTCCCAATCCTGAGCTTGTCCGTAATCTTCTTGTGAATAAACACTTGATGGGGCACAATAGCCTTTGCTATTATAGTTATGAAGAGTTGCTGATGAAAGCGTTATATTATCATCCTCGTCATCCTCGCAGTCAATTATAATCTCCACCTTTGCCATAGCACGAAGAAGTGTAAGGTTCCCAGAAAGATACTTTGTATCGTTCTTTGGGAATGTTACACCCGTATATTCATGTACACCATAGTATGGTATATGCTTACGACTAGATGCTAAATCAAAGTCACTGCTATTTGTAAATGCAGAGTATTGTGCATACTCACTTTCACAAAGTTCTTCTAATGTTGAGCTTGCTTGGGGCGTAACGTATTCTTCCCAATTGGCAAGCATTACTACTTTAAAATCAGAATAGCCCTCAAGTGGATTTACGCCATTATTATCAGTTATTTCAGCCGTAATAGTATATACTGTGTTTAATTCAGTATCACTAACATCTGTGGTAGGGTTGTTTAAACTTGTAATATATTTATTATCAGTATCATAGATATAAATTCTATAATTACTAATAGAGTTTTCTTCTTTACTTCCGCTTTCGTAACCAGTACCTACAGTAACACTCTCAAGTGGCATAACAACGTTTAGCTTAAGCATTGTTGAGCTGGCTTTGCTACTACTTAAGTCTTCTTCATTTTGACATGAGGGAAATAGGCATGGCAAAACAAGTAAGCTAAGGCTAAAAATGGAGAACTTCCCTAAGAAGTCTTTTGTATGAAGCTTTTTCATACGAAGCGTTTTTTTCTAGTTAAATGTTGAGTCGTTGATTCTTACTACCCAATCGTTTACAATAATATATGTTCTTACCCAACGGTAACCATCGTCAAGAAAGAAAATCATAGACCATTCTGATTGGCGGTCTAAGAATTCCTGGCTTCCCATCGAGCTATAGTGATCGCTCTTAAGTAAGAGTAGATAATTGTTAAGTGGTATGCTAATGATATTTTCACCATCTTCTGTGCGATTAACTACCAAACGAGGTGAGTTACCTGTCCATAGACGTGAGGTAGATATCTCAGCATAGGCTACAACTACATCTTTATCCTCATCTTCATCACCGTCAGCACGAGTGCCAGTAGTACGTTCTCCTTGTGCCCAGGGAAGATAAGTTGTTGTTCCTTCTGGAATTATATTGTTGTGGCTATCAAAGCGCGTATTGTCGTCAGTTATATAAAACTCAAAGTCAGCTGAATTTACTGGCTCACCATTGAGCTGTTGTAAGATAATCTGAATATTATTGGTATTCTTCATCATCTGAACTACTCCCTCATCATAAGTAGAGGTTTCTTTAGTTACTTGCATGTCTAACTCTCCAAAGTAAAAGCCATGAAGCTCCTTACTTGAGGTATTATCCGCTTCACGAGGAAGATAAGTCTCAAGTAAAGAAAGTGAACTGCCACTTGTTGGCTCACTCTCTACTTTAAAAGAAGCCTCACTACATGCTATTCCCCCATAAGCGACGAAATGATAATCTCCTGGCTCTAGGTCAAGAGTCATACGGTAAGCTTCATCAGCCAAAACAGAAGTAGTTTCTTCTTTTTTGGTTACAAAGTTCCCGCTACTGTCATACACATATAGCGTTAGGCAGTCAACCTTACTTGGGAACGCATTGGCGTACTCCATGTTGTACTCATATACGAAGCGAAGGCTAACTCCTTGGGGGCAGGGACCTAGGTCATCATATATGGCGTTGTCACAAGAGGAAAATGTAACAACGAGCAGGGCGGCGGATAAAACCGCCCTGCTTAGTTTAGAGATTATATTACGTTGCATCGTTTCGTTTTAAATAAATGATTTTATTTCTTCTTGAAAAAAGAAAGAATTAGAATTTAATATTGTTTTCACGAACAACCCATGGTAGGATTTCTACGTCAACCTTGAGGTAGATATCTTGTGTCTCATCTGGGTCATCAGGATTAATTGGATCTGGGTCTGGGTCACTAGGATTATCTGAAGGTGTTGGGTGACCAAAGCCAGTAATATCGGTTACAGAGAGCTTATAAACATTGTTACGAACAACGGCATACTCCATAATACCCATAGTGCCATCTATACCATTGTTGTTGTGCTGGTTCCAGTAGTAGTAATATACGTAGTACTTGCCATCCTCAGGAGCGTAACCAGTAAAGCCAGCCTTTGCCATAGCTGCAGTTACATCAGAATCGTACTCAGTTTGAGCTGGGTCTGTCCATACGTCCATAACTTCACGATAAGCATCATGGAGTGAGTAATTCTCGTTCTCCACAGCTGCTGCCTCAGCTACAGCATCCCAACTCTCATAAAGGTTATTCTCATATACATAAACTCTACCTGTGCCATCGCCACCAAATATGTAATCAGGGTCACTTGATGTATTTACTAGTTCAGCCTTAAAAACAACACCTGTTGAAATACCATTCTTTTGTGCCTCTACGCTAGGAATAGTGTTTTCAGTTGCATAGCGCCAAATATGGTATGTACCATTATCATCCTCATCTGTAAGTTCTGTAAGAGTGTCCCACTTCCATGTTGAAGGAGTTTCTAACGGATAAGTGAAATTAGAAGTAAGGCCTGTTCCTGCGTAGTTTATCTTATCACTTGCATCGGTATCGATAACCCAATTATTTGGCATCTCAGTTGTTAAGATAGAACTTTCGTTAAGGTCTGCATACTCACTTCCTTCTTGTGATGCACCATCAGTTTCTGCCATATGACGAAATGCATAGAATTGACTGCTCATATTAATAAGAGCAACTTCACTTAGTACGAGATTAGCAAGAAGTCCACCTTCACTATCATACCAAATAGGATAAGTATAAGCAGCATTTATGGGGTCATCTGCACCGTCCTTATAGTCGAAACGTGCTACTGAACGCTCTACCTTTACTACACCTAAGTCAATAGGATTAGCAATAGTATTGTGAGAATTCATATCAATAGTTGAAGGTAGAGTCTCTGAGTGCGAAATAGCATTTGACATGTAGAATGCATTTTCTGTCCAAGGTGCAACTTCTTCAGTGTTGTATACTTCATTCTCATCAAATTCCTCAACTTCGTGGTTACAGTAGATATATACATTTACATTTTGACCAGCAAAACTAGTAACATCCTTCTTTTCAAAGGTTACAACATAAGTGTCAGTACCAATTAGTTCAGGATCCTTGACATACTCAGTAATAGTTTCGCCAGTAGAACTAACTAGAGCAACTGTAAGACTATTTACTTGATTCTCTGAAGTTTGTCCAAGCTCCTCTCCACTAGTTGAAGTGCCATACTCTGAACCTGCATCAGTGTTGGTTTCACTACGAGTAACATCGGCAAAAGAAAGGTCAAACTTAAAATACACAGCATCCTTTTCAGTAGTAGTAGCAATATCACTACTACTTAAAAGAGCATCGTCGCTTGAGCACGCGCAAAGACCTGCAAGTGCCATAGCTGCTAAAATGATTTTCTTCATAAATAAAAATTTAATTAAAAGTTAGTAATATATTTCCTCTCTCTATTCCTATTTTAAACTATCAAGCATATGCTTAGCTTCCATGATGCCATTATCAGAAGCTTTTTGCATATACTCTATAGCTGAGGTTAAGTTTCCTTGCATATAGGCGAGTACACCGCGAGCATATTCTGCTTCAGAAGATGAGCCTGCCTTAGAAAGATGGTTTTTTGCAGTTTCTATGTCTTTATTTTTAAGTGCTACATTTGCAGCATTGAGGTTAGCTACCTCATCATCTGGATAAAGTTTAGCTGCAAGAGCAAAGATCTCATTATACTCATCGCTTCCTGGCTCATAAGTTTCAGCTAGCTGATATAACTCAGAAAGGGATAGCTTATTTGGAAAGGTGTTGTACATATTCTTAATTTCGTCAATATCGGAGAACTCTCTGATTGTATAATTAACCTTATAGTCAGTACGACGAAGCTCTGGGTAGCAGTTCTTAAGTAAATAATTATACTCTGAAGGGTATGTAGCCTTGATTTTAGCTTCTTTAGCATCAGGCTCTAGATTAGAGTCTATCATTTCTAAGATTTCAGCCTTATGTTCTAGGTTTGATGTTTCTACATACTTCTTAAGACCCTCCCAATCTTCAGGTTCATTAGCTATAGAGATTTCATCACTACTAAAGGAATGAAGCTTTTGAATATAAGTCTTAAGTGCATTTACACGTTCAATAGATAAATCAACATTGTGTTTATATGGACCTTCTGGAGATGCATAACCCTTTAGGCTTATATCATTAATAGTAAAGTCACAATCTCCTCCAATAGAGTCGATAGTTGCACTGATTTTAGCTAGTTCTGCAGTATTATTATGGTACTCAGGATGGATGGTCGTTTTATCAAGTGGGAAGTCAATAAAGGCACTTCCTTCTAGTGCACGAGTCTTAGGCTCTACCTCGGGGCGTATGTATATAAGGTTTGGCTCCATCCAAATGCCAAGCTCTCCTACTTGCTCTTCTATGATTTGGTTACAGCATCCATAAAGATAGCGGTGAAGTTTTTCTTTACTTGTGCCCATCCATGTCTCATAAGGTACAATATCATGATACTCTATAATGGAAGGCATGTTACCTTTTCTATAGGTCATTTCATTATCTCCTGAGAGCATGGCCGTGCCATTATTTCTTAAGTAGTGGTAATAACGCTTTCTACCATAGATGCCTATAGATTTTAGATGTAGTGAGTCACTACCACTATATATACAAGGTGTTAAAAGAACAGCTTTATTGCGCTTTACTTTTAGGTTTGATACATCAAGCGTCATATCAAGGGATATAAACTTGCCATTACGCTCAAGTGTATAGTTATCTACTTTAACACCAGTTACTATCTCGTTTTGAGAAAAAGCCGAATTTGCCATTAAGCAAAAAGCGGCAAAAAAGAAAACTAATTTTCTCATAATGCTTGAATCTTCTTTTTAGAATAGGTAAACTAGATTAATGGCTAGGCGGGTTGGACCAAAGTAGTTATGTGCTTTGCCCGCTTGGATTTTATCTCCGCACACTGCACACGTTGGATAAGTATCATATTTTGTATAGGACCAACCTATACCGATCTCACCCTCTAAGTTCCAATGCTTACCTAAGATGAAATCATAACCATATGCAATACCAGCCCCAATGAACCAGCCTTGGTAACGCTCGTCCTTAAGTTTGCGGGCATCAGTACCTAAAAAGTGATACCAGCCGTCGAAGCCTCCAATGTTATAC
>JAJQAI010000033.1 GCA_021203915.1 Prevotella sp.
ATCTATAGATTATGTTAAGAAGAATGATGAAATACCTGATGAGGCACAATTTGCACTTCAGAACATAAACAATTCTATAATTCTTCTAAACTTTATCTGCACAAGTTTCCCATTTGAAATAGAGGAAAAAATAGATCTTCTTAGGACTGACTCCTACACCGATAGGATATTCAAGATGCTTAAAATTCTTCATCGTGAGTTACAACTTTTAGAGCTTAAGCACGATATTAGAACAAAGACTCGCGAGGATATTGATGAGCAGCAACGCGAATATTTCCTTCAGCAGCAAATAAAGAACATCAAAGAAGAGCTTGGTAATGGCGATAGCTATCCAGAAAAAAAGGAACTCCTTGAGAAAGCCAAGAAGAAGAAATGGCCTGAAGAGATAAAAAAGACCTTTAACAAGGAGCTTGAAAAACTTGACATTCTTAATCCACAGAGCCCTGAGTTTAGTATACAACTAAGCTACATGCAAACCTTAGTTGGACTCCCCTGGGGAGAATATACCGAGGATGACTTAAATCTTCGTAGAGCAGAAAAAATACTTAACCGCGACCATTATGGAATGAAGAAGGTTAAGGAGCGCATTCTTGAATACATGGCTGTCCTAAGTTTAAGAAAAGATTTAAAGTCACCAATAATATGTCTTTATGGTCCTCCTGGAGTTGGTAAGACTAGTTTAGGAAAAAGTATAGCTGAGGCTATGGGACGTAAATACGTGCGTATGTCACTTGGTGGCCTTCATGATGAGGCAGAGATTCGTGGACATCGTAGGACATATATCGGAGCTATGCCAGGTCGTATTATTAAAAACATACAAAAAGCAGCTTCTTCTAACCCTGTATTTGTTTTAGATGAAATAGATAAGGTTACTCAGAGTACTTTTAATGGAGACCCTGCCTCTGCCCTTTTAGAGGTTCTTGACCCAGAGCAAAATCACTCATTTCACGATAATTATCTAGATGTCGACTATGACCTTTCAAAGGTTCTTTTCATTGCAACAGCTAATGATTTAAATACTATTCCACGCCCCTTGCTTGATCGTATGGAAACAATTGAGGTTAGTGGATATATAACCGAAGAAAAAGTTGAGATAGCCAAGCGACATCTAATACCTAAAGAAATGGAAAATTGTGGCTTGAAATCGGAATGGGATATTTCACTTACTAAGCCAACAATTGAAAAGATAATTGAGCAGTATACCCGTGAGAGTGGCGTTCGTCAACTTGAAAAGCAAATAAATAAAACTTTTAGAAAACTTGCTTATATCAAGGCCAAGGAAAACTACCTATACTATGACAAAATTACACCTAAGGAAATTACTGATCTTTTAGGTAAGCCACCATTTTATAGAGACATATACCAAGGTAATGATTATGCTGGCGTTGTTACAGGTCTAGCATGGACAAGCGTTGGCGGAGAAATTCTTTTTATTGAGACTAGTTTAAGTAAAGGAAAAGGCTCAAAGCTAACCTTAACTGGTAACTTAGGCGATGTGATGAAAGAATCCGCTATTTTAGCTTTGGAATATGTTAAAGCCCACGCTGAAAAACTTGGCATTGACTATCGGATATTTGAACATTGGAATATACATATACACGTTCCTGAAGGCGCAACTCCAAAAGATGGTCCTTCAGCCGGTATTACAATCTCTACATCAATTGCTTCTGCTCTAACACAACGCAAGGTTAGAAAGAATACCGCAATGACAGGTGAGATAACACTTCGTGGAAAAGTCTTACCCGTTGGCGGAATAAAAGAAAAAATTCTTGCAGCAAAACGAGCTGGCATAACAGAGATTGTTATGTGTAAGGAAAATAAAAAAGACATTGATGAGATAGAGGATGTTTACCTAAAAGGTGTAAATTTCCATTACGTCGAAAACGTTCAAGAAGTTTGGGATTTTGCTCTTACCGATGAGTTAGTTAGTAATCCTCTTACGTTTACTATTGAAGAGGACGAAAAGAAATCCTCTTAAAAAAAATGGGTTAAATCTGCTTGGTGAACTTGCCTACTCCCGAAAAAAAAGTTAAATGCAATTTGAGCTTCAACATATAGATAACGCTAGTAGCGCACGCACTGGGTTAATAACCACTGACCATGGTGTTATCAAAACTCCAATATTTATGCCTGTTGGCACAGCAGGTGCAGTAAAAGCTGTTCATTTTGAGGAGTTAAGAAGTTTAATTAATGCTCAGATAATACTTGGCAATACCTATCATTTATATCTCCGCCCAGGACTAGATGTTCTAAAACAAGCAGGTGGATTGCACAAATTTAATTCATGGGATAGACCTATACTAACCGATAGTGGCGGTTTTCAGGTGTTCTCAATGACAGGTATTAGAAAACTTAAAGAAGAAGGATGTGAGTTTACCTCACATATTGATGGCTCTAGACATTTCTTTTCTCCCGAAATAGTAATTGATGCTCAAAGAGCAATAGGTGCCGATATTATTATGGCTTTTGATGAGTGTCCACCTGGAGAAAGTGATTATTCCTATGCTAAAAAATCTTTAGATTTAACCTTAAGATGGCTTGATAGGTGTATTTCAAGGTTTAATCAAACCGAGCCCTTATATGGTTATAGTCAATCACTTTTTCCAATAGTTCAAGGTTGCACATATAAAGATTTAAGACAAGAATCAGCTAAATATGTTGCCGACATAGGAGCGGATGGAAATGCCATTGGAGGACTAGCTGTTGGAGAGCCAACCGAGGTTATGTACGAAATGATAGAGATTGTAAATGATATTCTACCAAAGGATAAACCTAGATATCTAATGGGCGTTGGTACGCCAGAGAATATTCTTGAAGCCATTGAGCGGGGCGTAGACATGTTTGATTGCGTAATGCCTACTAGAAATGGTAGAAATGCTATGCTATTTACCTATCAAGGTACTATGAACTTGCGTAACGCTAAATGGGAAAATGACTTCTCCCCTATTGATGAAGATGGTTGCTTTCTAGATAAAGTTCATACTAAAGCATATCTTCATCATTTGTTTAAAGCTCAAGAAATTCTAGCTCTTCAGATTGCAAGTATTCATAACCTAGCGTTTTACATGCGATTAGTTACGGATGCAAGAGAGCATATTGAAAATGGAGATTTTACTTCCTGGAAGTCCTCTATTATAAATGATTTAAGTAGACGCATTTAAAAGATGCAGATAAGCACTATTAGGAGATTTATTGGACCACTGAAATTCCTTCGTGAATTAAGACGGCATATGGGATGGCTTTTTAAGTCATTCTCATGGCTTAAGGATAAACTCTCTTGGATGCAATATCTAAATCCAATGAAGTACTTAAGTATTCTTGATTGGTATATTATCAAGAAATTTATAGGTACATATTTCTACTCCATTATCCTAATAATTTCGATTTCAATTGTCTTCGATGTAAACGAGAATCTTGCCAAGTTCTCTCAATACCATGCACCCTTAAGAGCAATAGTTTTCGACTATTATATGAATTTCGTTCCATATTTTGCGAATTTATTTAGTCCACTATTTGTCTTTATTGCTGTAATATTTTTTACTTCAAGACTTGCAGGTAACTCAGAGATAATTGCCATGCTTGCTGCCGGAGTAAGTAAGCATCGACTTATGCGTCCTTATATGATTTCAGCTGCAATTATATCTATAATGACATTTTGTTTGGGTGCTTATGTAATACCTAAAGGAACAATAATAAGGCAGAATTTTGAGTCAATGTATAAAAATAAGACCAAGAATACTGCAGCTGAAAATGTACAACTTCAAGTTGGTAAAGGCGTTATTGCCTATATCCAAGTTTACGATGATAATTTAAAGAAAGGTTATGGATTTTGTTTAGATAAGTTTGAGAATAAAAAACTTGTCAGCCATATGACAGCAAGTGAGGTACAATATGACACAATATCCGACTCAAAGTATCATTGGAAAGCAAAAAATTGGCGTATAAGAGAGTTAAAAGGTTTAAGAGAAAAAATAACTAGTGGGGCTGTAAAAGATACCATGATAATGATGGAACCCACGGACCTTGTGTTCTCTAAAGGACAGCAAGAAAC
The DNA here is from genome assembly GCA_021203915.1 of Prevotella sp. Classification (GTDB taxonomy): domain Bacteria; phylum Bacteroidota; class Bacteroidia; order Bacteroidales; family Bacteroidaceae; genus Prevotella. The sequence goes on from JAJQAI010000033.1 coordinate 4,052, forward strand.
CTTTACTAGCCCTCAACTTCGAGATTATATTAGCAAACAAATTGACCGCGGATCTGTTAATGTGGTTCAATATGAGGTTGAATACCATAAACGTATAGCAATGTCCTTTGCATCCTTTATTCTTACAACGATAGGACTATCTCTATCTTCAAGAAAGCGTAAGGGAGGAATGGGTCTGTATCTTGGTATTGGTCTTGCACTTAGTTTTGCATATATAATGCTGCAAACTGTCTCTTCCACCTTTGCAATAAATGCAAATACGCCTCCGATGTTAGCAGCGTGGATTCCTAACTTTATATTTGCTATAGTAGCTTATTTCTGCTATCGCAAAGCACCTAATTAAAAAGAAAAAAGTTTATGGATTTTTTCTCTCTGGATTTAAGCGACAACACTCTTGACGCTCTTGATGATATGTCATGGCAAGAGTGTACTCCAATCCAAGAAAAATGCATACCCCAAATTTTATTAGGAAGGGACTTAATAGGTATTGCTCAAACCGGTACAGGAAAGACTGCTGCATACCTTTTACCAATTCTTAGTCTTCTTGATGAAGGAGAGTATCCTAAAGATGCCATTAATTGTGTTATTATGGGCCCAACAAGGGAACTTGCACAACAGATTGATCAAGCAATGCAAGGATTCTCTTATTATATGGGGGATGTAAATAGCGTAGCTGTATATGGTGGAAATGATGGCGCTAGGTACAGTCAAGAAAGTAAAGGTATGAAGCTTGGAGCCGATGTAATAATTGCTACTCCAGGTAGATTGATAAGTCATATTGCCCTGGGTAACGTAGATTTATCTAAAGTATCTTTCTTTGTTTTAGACGAGGCTGACCGCATGCTTGATATGGGCTTTTATGATGATATTATAAAGGTAAAAAAACTATTGCCCACTTCATGCCAAACATTAATGTTTTCAGCCACCATGCCAAAGAAGATAGAGACTCTAGCAAAGAGTATTTTAAAAAATCCTTTTATCGTTAAGTTATCCATCAACAAACCAGCAGATAAGATTCATCAGATGGCATACCTTTGCCATGAAAATAAGAAGATTGCTTTGCTCAAAGAAATCTTTAAAAAGTATGGGCAAAAGCGTGTGCTTATTTTTGCTGGAGCAAAGACAAAGGTAAAAGAAATAAATAGAGCGTTACTACAAAAAAAGATAAACTCCGGTGAGATGCACTCTGACCTTAGTCAAAAAGAGCGTGATGAGATAATGTACAGGTTTAAAACCTCCAGTATTGATGTCTTAATAGCTACCGATATTGTAGCTAGAGGAATTGATATTGATGATATACGGATGGTTATAAATTTTGACGTCCCTCGTGATAGTGAAGATTATGTCCATCGTGTAGGAAGAACAGCTAGAGCCGATAGTGATGGTATTGCCATTACCTTAATAAGAGGAAAAGAAGTTGAAGATTTCTTGAAGATAGAGAAATTTCTTTCATACGAAGTAGAGAAAATTCCCCTTCCTAAGTCCTTAGGAAAAGCGCCAGAATATAAACCTATACATTCTACAAAAAAGAAAAGTCGGGCACCTAAAGGGGGAAAAAATAGTCCTTCTAAACATACAAGGAAAAAGCATTTTAACAAAAAAAATAGCCTAAAGAAATCCTCACCATCTAACCCTAATAAATAAAAGGAGGCATGACTAAAATATCACACCTCCAATGAATTTAAGTTTGAGGGCAAGAAAAAATCTTTTTTCTTCCTTCTTTTATTTAGTTTCAGCCTTTGGTTTAGCTGTAGCTTTAGTAGCCCTTGGCTTTTGAGTAGTCTTTTTTACCGTAGGTTTTTCTTCAGCCTTAGGAGCTGGAGCAGCTACACCCTTAATGGATTCAAGTTTATCAACTTTAGCCTTTAGACGATCAATTTCCTTATTTTTCATCTCGTTCTCATCACCCAAGTTCTTGATTGTGGTAAGAAGTGAGTTGAGTTCCTCATTGTCGATATCCTCAGGATAAAGTGTATTAACTCTATTCATGAAATCACCAAGAATATTCATGTAATTAGTGAATGCATCAAAAGGTGAAGTGTAGATACCACGATCAAGTCCTACGTTTGAAGGCTTGGTTGTCATAAAGCGGAAATTGTTGCTTGCCTGTAGGTAGTCCCAATCCTGATTTATTCTTGGGTCATTAGCAATGTTTACACGATCAGCGATGCTATAAAGCTTTGTAAAGGCCTCACGCTGCATTACATTACCGAGCCAACAACTTACGTCACGCTCTTCATCAACCCATGAGAGAGTGTCAGGAACGTCCAAATTACCAACACTATTCATCTTTAGACAAATCTCAGTAGGTGTTGAGAACGTTATACCCTTTTCCTTAGCACATGCAGGAATAGCCTTGATAAAATCAAGAATATTTGAGGAAAGAGGCTGAGCAATTCCTAGAGCTGAGAGCTCCATAAAAATGTTTATTACCTGCTCATCCTTTGGTGTAGATGCAATCCTATTAACATATGTGTCAGCAAAAAGTGGATAGCCATCCCACTCATTGTTGTTAAAGCGTAGGCTTATATCATCACTTAAGTCAACATCTCTAAGAAGTAACTTAAGATTTGGTGCCATAGCACAGTTGTATACATAGTGTGGAGACTTCCATCCAAGAACGTGCTTTGCACCCTCGGTGAGCATTCCTTTAAAGCCCATTGCTGCAGCTTGTGCACCAATATCATCAGTATATACTAATGAGGAGTTACGCAAAACTTTTGGAGTCTGGCCAAAATATTCCTTAACTTTTTCCATCTGCTTCTTTACATCGGCAGCAAAGGTAGCCTCATTAACAAGTGCAGAAAGACCATGAGAGTATGGCTCTGCCAAAAACTCTACACAACCGGTTTCGTTGAGCTCCTGTAGTTTTGCTAGAACTTGAGGAGCATGCATCTCAAGTTGCTCAATACCTACTCCTGAGAGTGAAAAGGCAACCTTGAAATACTTGCCATGCTTCTTAATGATTTCTTGGAAAGCATTAAGTGCAGGCATATAAGAGCGCTCAGCAATATCGCTAATGCTACGCTCGTTCTCGTAATCATCATAGTAATAATGATCAGTACCTATGTCGAAAAAGCGATAGCGCTTTAGGTGGATGATTTGATGTATCTCAAAATATAAACATATAGTTTTCATAACTATTTGATTTGTTAGGTTATTTTCTTCTCTTTATGTAGTTATTGGACTATTCCTAGGGTTCTATCATAGAGCTCACGTATCCATAGACCAACTTTTTCCCAAGTAATCTCGTCTACCTCACGCTTTCCTTCGTCTTGTAAGAACCTGAAAAGACTCTCGTTATGGCAGATTGAATATATAGCGTCAGCTAGTGCGTAAATATCCCAATAGTCAACCTTAATACAGTTGTCAAGAATCTCAGCGCAACCACTTTGTCTAGAAATAATAGATGGAGTGCCACATTGCATTGCCTCTAAAGGCGATATTCCAAATGGCTCACTTACCGATGGCATCACATACACATCTGAATCCTTCAAGCATTCATACACTTGTTTACCGCGCATAAAGCCTGGGAAATGGAAGCGGTCTGCAATACCACGCTCAGCTGCAAGATAAATCATTGCATCCATCATATCACCACTACCAGCCATACAGAAACGAACATTACGAGTACGATGAAGGACTAAATTAGCTGCTTCAACAAAGTACTCAGGACCCTTTTGCATGGTAATACGTCCAAGGAAAGTAACTACCTTCTCCTTGTCTGTATGATCAGGACGTGGGATGTCTTGAAGCTCCTGACGAAGTGGATATACAGCATTGTGTACAGTAAAGCACTTTCTAGGATCTTGATGATATTGGTTTATAACCGTTTGCCGGGTGAGTTCACTTACACACATAATGCAATCCGCGTTATCCATACCATCCTTTTCAATGGAATAAACTGTTGGATTAACTTGTCCACGGCTACGGTCAAAATCAGTTGCATGCACGTGTATGCAAAGTGGTTTTCCACTTATCATTTTAGCATGTATACCAGCAGGATATGTCAACCAATCATGTGCATGTATAATATCAAACTGTTGTTGGCGTGCAACCACACCAGCTACAATTGAATAGTTATTTATTTCATCATGAAGATTATCACCATATTTACCTGAGAACTCAACACATCCAAGATCGTTTAGCATCATGTAGTTGAAGTCAGCATAAATATTGTCTCTTAGAGAATAGTACATCTCTGGGGACATAATGTTGCCAATTCTTCCCTTTACGTAATCATAGTTAACATCACGATACGCAATGGGGACAGCATTCATTGCAATTATGTTTAGGAAGCTTCTATCCTCATCTCCCCATGGACTTGGAAGACAGAATGTTATTTCCATATCACCTTGGGCGGCAAGACCATTAGTTATACCATAACTGGCCGTACCAAGACCTCCAAGAATATGAGGGGGATACTCCCAACCAAACATCAAAACTTTCATATTCTAGTCCTCCTTTTTTATTTTACGTAAAAATATTTTTCCATAATGCTAAGAGTCCTTAGAATCTCCGCAACATTCATTGCGAAGGAGGCGCCACCACGTGCACGGAATGGTGGGTTACCATCTGCAAGTTCAGGTATAGTGCCAAGGCAATTAAGGAACATCTCATCCTCATATCCTACCATCTGACGCTCTACGAAACTAAAGCGAGTACGCTTATATAGTCTTATGCAAGCCTCAAGATAGAAACAGCCAAGCCAAGGCCATGCTGTTCCTTGATGATAGACTCCATCACGATAGTATTGTGGTCCAACATACATTGGATTATATCCTCCACTTTTTGGCGAAAGAGATCTTAAGCCCTTTGGAGTAAGAAGTTCGCGTGTGCAAACATCAAGTACGCTCTTCTTTTGCTCAGCTGATAGTGGAGAGTAATCAAAAGCCACTGGGAAAATCATATTCGGACGAACACTCCAATCCATCATATTACCATCAACATAATCAAAGAGGTAACCATAATCGTTCATAAATGTTGAAACGAAAGATTCCTTACATCCTTCGGCGATCTTTTCCCATTTATCAACGGACTTTTTCGAAGTGCTCCTTAGAGCAAAGATTCTTGCAGCAAACTTTAGGTCATTGTACCATAAGGCATTAAATTCAACAATATAACCAGAACGTGGTACAACTGGACGACCATTGATAGTAGAGTTCATCCATGTTACAGGCTTATCTCTACCATCAGAATATAGTAGATTATTATCATCAAGCCTTAAGTTAGGATGTTTTCCACTAATGATGAAATTAATCATCTCACTTATTAGTTTACCATATTTGGTAAGACATGCTTTATCACCAACGACCTTTGCGTACTGTTGTAAAGCCCAAATAGCCCACAAGAATACATCGGGTTGCTCCATCTCATATATGCTAACCGAAAGAGGTCTTTTAGCCATAAAATCTCTAATTCCTTTTTCAGCCGTTGCCATTATCTGTTCCATTCTTTCAGTCTCACCAATTGATAGCGTCAGACCAGGTAATGCAATAAATGTATCTCTAGCTCTACACTTAAACCAAGGGAAACCAGCAATAACATAAATATCTTCACCAGAATGACTTAGGAATTGATGTGCAGAACCAACTAAACAATGGAAGAAGTTGTCTCTAGGAGCTTTTTCTGCAGCCTCCTCATCAAAAACTTTCTTTAGAGTATCACTCTTTATCTCAGAGGTTGAAGCAGAGAAAATAATGCTTTCTCCCTTACGAATATTTACCTCGAAATAACCAGGAACATATAAATCCTCTGTAGAGTCGTATCCACGTTCCTGCTCCTTAGGATATTCTATTCCCCGATACCAATCAGGAGTAAAAACAAACTCGTTAGACTTGCTTAATTGCATATAAAGATCTGGATAACCAGCATACATGCAGGTTCTAATACCATTGTCAACAATTTGGTATTCTCTGCTTGCTGTACCATTCTCATGAGTGAATTGTCTAACACTTCTAAAGGCTAGGAACGGACGTAAACGCAAGAGCGTAGCTCCTTGGGATTCAACAAGAGTATAACGAATTAAGATGCGGCTTTCAAAATGTTGGAATACCACTTCTTTTTTCAATAAAACTCCACCTACTCTATAAAGGGTTGTAGGTATCTTATCGCAATTAAACTCGCGAATGTACTTATGACCATTTGGACTAAAATTGTTGCCACGATACTTATGCAAACCCAGATTGAACTCAGCACCATGCTGAACAACAGTTGCGTCCAGCGAAGAAAGTAGCACATGGTTTTCGTCATCCATCTCAGGGATAGGTACAACGAAAAGCCCGTGGTACTTACGGGTGTTACAGTCAACAATCGTAGAGAATGAATAAGCTCCTGAGCGACTAGTACGCAAAATCTCCCTAGATAAAGATTCCTCTAGGTTGGTCATTAGAGCTTTTTCAAAACGAAGATAACTCATAAGTGTTATAT
>JAJQAI010000038.1 GCA_021203915.1 Prevotella sp.
GGTAAAAAAACTAACTTTGCTTTTTTAAAAAAGATTGTTAGTTTTCTTTGCCTCTTTTAGGCCTAAATGACGGTATGAATTATTTCCCAGATAAAGACTCTAAGGTAGCCGTACTTCTTTCCGGTGGTGTAGATAGCTCTGTTGTTGTCTACGAGCTCGTTAGTCAAGGCTATTGCCCAGATTGTTTTTATATAAAAATTGGTCCTGATTTAGATGAAAAGTGGGATTGTACGAGCGAAGAGGACTTGGAGATGGCCTCAAGCGTAGCTAAACGTTTTGATTTAAACTTAGAGGTGGTTGATTGTCATAAGGAATACTGGGATAAGGTTGCAAAATACACTATGGAAAAAGTTCGTTTAGGCTTTACTCCTAACCCTGATGTTATGTGTAACCGCTTAATAAAATTTGGAGCTTTTGATGAAAAAATAGGCTTTAAATACGATAATATCGCAACGGGACATTATGCTCAAACCGAAATAGATTCTAAGGGGAGAAAATGGCTTACAACGAGTCCTGATCCAGTTAAAGATCAAACGGATTTCCTTGCTCAGATATATGATTGGCAACTTAATAAAGCTTTTTTTCCTATTGGTCATTTCTTAAAAGATGAGGTTAGAAGAATTGCTTTAAGAGAAAAGCTTTCTTCAGCAAAAAGAAAGGATAGTCAAGGAATCTGCTTTCTTGGTAAAATCAACTATAATGATTACATCCGTCGTTTTTTGGGAGAAAACCCTGGTGATGTTATAGAAAAAGAAACTTTTAAGAAGATAGGAACGCATCAGGGACTTTGGTTTCATACCATAGGTCAACGTCATGGCCTAGGTTTTGGTGGTGGTCCATGGTTTGTAGTGGGTAAAGATGTAAAAAATAATATACTTTATGTTAGCCATGGATATGCGCCAGAGGCTGTATACACAAGTGTTTTTAAAATCCATGACTTTCACTTTCTTACCCTTAACCCTTGGGAAGATAAAAAGCAGGTTTCAAACGTAACGATAAAAATTCGGCATACTCCGGAGTTCCAAAAAGCTCAATTAGAAAACACTGGTGATGGGACTTTTATAGTAAGAACATCTTCACCTATTCATGGTGTTGCCTCTGGTCAATTTTGCGTTGTCTATGACGCGGAGCATCATCGTTGCTTTGGAAGTGCGGAGATAGCCCTTGATGATTAAAGTTATATTTTTGCGCACACTAAAAGAAAACGTGCAGGTTTGCTTATAAATTATTACTTTTAAAGGGTTTTCTATTACGCTTTTTTAGATTTATTACCTTTTTAAAGATAAAATAAATTAACTTTGCAGTTTCAAGCAATTAGAATTTTAAGAACATGAAACATCCATTAAGAAGCAGGGTTTGTACAGATGGCAGACTAATGGCAGGAGCTCGTGCCCTATGGGTAGCTACCGGTATGAAGCATGAACAATTTGGTAAGCCAATTATTGCAATAGTAAATTCCTTTACTCAATTTGTCCCTGGTCACACACATCTTCATGAGGTTGGCCAAATCGTAAAGCAAGAAATCGAATCTATGGGCTGTTATGCAGCAGAGTTTAATACCATAGCTATTGATGATGGTATTGCAATGGGGCATGATGGTATGCTATATTCTTTACCTTCACGTGATATTATTGCAGACTCAGTGGAGTACATGGTAAATGCACATAAGGCCGATGCAATGATTTGCATATCCAATTGTGATAAGATAACCCCTGGTATGCTGATGGCTTCAATGCGACTAAATATACCAACAGTCTTTTGTAGTGGTGGTCCAATGGAAGCAGGTCGTTGGAAAGGAGAAAATGTAGATCTTATTACAGCAATGATAAAGGGTGGTGACCCAAATGTAAGTGATGAAGATCTTAAAGACCTAGAAGCTAAGGCATGCCCTGGTTGTGGATGTTGCTCGGGTATGTTTACTGCCAATTCCATGAATTCTCTAACCGAAGCAATTGGACTCTCACTCCCAGGAAATGGTACAATACTGGCAACCCATGAAAATAGAATTCAGTTGTTTAAGGATGCTGCTCGTCAGGTTGTAATAAATGCAATGAAATATTACGAAGAAGGAGATGAGAGTGTTCTTCCTCTTAGTATAGCAAAGCGTGAGGCTTTCTTAAATGCTATGACACTTGATATTGCTATGGGAGGAAGTACAAATACTATTCTTCACTTACTTGCCGTTGCTCAAGAGGCTGGAGTTGACTTTAAAATGCAAGATATAGATCATCTTAGTCGTAAGGTTCCATGTCTATGTAAGTTATCACCTAACACACAAAAATATAGTGTGCAGGAATGTAATAGAGCAGGTGGTATTTTGGGTATCTTAAATGAACTCTCACGTGGCGGACTTGTTAATCTTGATGCTAAAAGAGTTGATGGTAAAACTCTTGGCCAGGCTCTTAAAGAATACGATATTACTCAAGGTGAGGTGTCTTCTGAGGCTTCACGTATTTATCATAGCGCACCAGCGGGAAAGTTCTCCATTAAGATGGGCTCACAAAATGCTCAATGGGAGAGGCTCGACAGTGATAGAACATCCGGCTGTATTCGTGATATTGAGCATGCCTACACAAAAGATGGTGGACTGGCCGTTCTTTTTGGCAACATTGCTGAGGATGGTTGCGTTGTTAAAACAGCGGGAGTTGATCCTTCGATTTGGAAGTTTAGTGGACCCGCCAAAGTCTTTGATTCCCAAGAAGAAGCCTGCGATGGTATTTTAGGAGGCAAGGTTAAAAGCGGAGACTGCGTTGTTATAACCCATGAAGGACCTAAAGGAGGTCCAGGTATGCAGGAGATGCTATATCCAACCTCATATATTAAGAGTATGGGACTCGGAAAAGAGTGTGCTCTTATAACCGATGGAAGATTTAGTGGTGGTACCTCAGGACTTAGTATTGGACACATCTCACCTGAGGCGGCATCTGGCGGAAATATTGGTAAGATAGTTGATGGAGATATTATTGAAATAGATATTCCAAATCGCTCAATTAATGTAAAACTTTCTCAAGAGGAGCTTTCAAAAAGAGAGATGCGACCTCTAAAGCGTGAGCGAAAAGTTAGCAAGTCACTTAAGGCTTATGCCCAAAGTGTTAGCTCAGCAGATAAGGGTGGAGTAAGAATCATCCAAGATTAGTTAAAAAATCAAGGTAAAAAGTTTTTTTCATAAGTTTAACATGAAAGAAAAAATATCTGGAGCTGAGGCTCTAATGCGTGCACTTAAAGAAGAAGGTGTTAAAACCATTTTTGGATATCCAGGTGGAGCTATAATGCCTGTTTACGATGCTCTATATGATTATGCATATGGAGAAAAGAAAGTCTTTAATCACGTACTTACTCGTCATGAGCAAGGTGCAACACATGCCGCTCAAGGATATGCAAGAGTAAGTGGTGATGTAGGTGTTGCTATTGTTACTAGTGGTCCTGGTGCTACTAATACCTTAACTGGTATTGCCGATGCGATGATGGACTCAACACCAATTGTTGTTATTGCAGGACAAGTTGGTGTTCAAGCACTAGGAACAGACGCTTTTCAGGAGGTTGACCTAGTTGGTGTTGCTCAACCAATTAGTAAGTGGAGCTATCAAATACGTAAAGCAGAGGATATTGCTTGGGCTGTAAGTAGAGCTTTTTATATTGCTCGTTCTGGACGTCCTGGACCTGTTGTACTAGATTTCCCAAAAAATGCACAAAATGCCTTTGTTGATTTTGAACCTCAAAAGATAGATTTTGTTCGTGGGTATGTTGCATATCCAGAATTGGACATGGACGCTATAAAGGAGGCTGCAGATATTATTAACTCCTCAGAAAAACCCTTTGCTCTTGTTGGACATGGCGTAGAACTAGGAAATGCATATGAAGAACTTCAAGATTTTCTTGAAAAAGCAGATATTCCAGCAGCTAGAACCTTAATGGGACTTTCAGCCCTACCATCTAATCATCCTCTTAATATGGGTATGCTTGGTATGCATGGCAATTATGCCCCAAATATCAAACAACTTGAGTGCGATGTTCTCATTGCTATAGGAATGCGCTTTAGCGATAGAGTTACTGGGGATGTTAATGCTTATGCTCGTCAAGCTAAAATAATACACCTTGATATTGACCCCTCGGAAATTAATAAGAACATAAAGGTTGATGTAGCAATTGTAGCTGATTGTAAGGAATCACTTTCTAAACTAACTCAACTTACCAAAAAGAGTGTCCATAGAGAGTGGCGTGATAGTTTTACTTCTTTACGTGAAAAAGAGGAAGAAAAAGTTATCTATCCTTCGCTTCATCCAACAAGTGGACCACTGCTTATGGGAGAGGTAGTTAATACGGTAGCTGAGGCTACCCATGGAGATGCCATTTTAGTTACTGATGTTGGTCAAAACCAAATGTTTGCTTGTCGTTATTTTAAGTTTAATTCTAAACGCTCACTAGTAAGTAGTGGTGGTCTTGGAACTATGGGCTTTGCCCTTCCTGCAGCTATTGGAGCTACCTTTGCTTCTGATGGACGCACTGTCTGCATGTTTACAGGTGATGGTGGTCTTCAGATGAGTATACAAGAATTAGGTACTATAATGGAGCAACAGTCGCCCGTTAAGATTATACTTCTTAATAACTCCTATCTTGGAAATGTACGTCAGTGGCAGGATCTATTCTTTAATGGTAGATTATCCTTTACCAAGATGATGAATCCTGATTATGGAAAGATTTCTCAAGGCTATGGTATTCCATATGCTATAGTTACAAAGCGCGAGGACCTAAAAAAAGAAGTAGATAAAATGCTTAAAACTCCTGGAGCATATCTACTTGAATGTGTTATCAAGGAAGATGAGAATATTCGTCCGATGACACCTCCTGGTGAGTCGTTATCTAATATGCAGTTAACTTTTGACAATTGATTAGTTTTTTAATGGAAACAACACAGAAAACATTATATACCTTACTTGTTTATTCTGAAAACATTGCAGGTATTCTAAATCAGATAACGGCGGTTTTTACACGTCGTCAAGTTAATATTGAGAGTCTTAATGTTTCAGCCTCTAGCATTGAGGGTGTTCATAAATATACTATTACTGCATATAGTGATGAGGATCAAATCATTAAGATTACTAAGCAGATAGAAAAGAAAATCGATGTCATTAAGGCTGACTATCACACTGATGACCAATTGTTTATCCGTGAGGTAGGACTTTATAAGATATCAACCCAGAAGGTTTTAGAAAATCCAGAGATATCACGTTTAGTAAGAAAGGCTGAAGCGCGCTTTATGGAGGTTAACCCTACATTTTGTAGCATTACCCTAAGTGGTCTTACTGAAGATATTATGGGTCTTTACAAAGCTTTAGATAAGTATGACTGTGTTTTGCAATACACCCGTAGTGGGCGCATTGCCGTAACAAGGAGCAAAAGTGAAGACGTTTGTGATTTCCTAAAGTCTCAAGAAAGAAACAGAAAAAAGAGAAGCTAATTCCCTGCTATTTTTAAATCTTCCTATCATAAAGTAGGGCAGCGTTAAGTACCACTAAAACTGACCCTGCATTATGAACTAGTGCTCCACTTACTGGACCTAGTAGACCAAGTAGGGAAAGTGTTATTGCTATAAAGTTTATTATCATTGAAAGCGTTATATTTAGCTTTATGGATTTAATGACAGCATTAGATAGACGCTTTATATAAGGAATCTGAGTTATATCATCTCCCATTAAGGCTATATCTGCAGAATCTATAGCTATATCACTTCCCATACTTCCCATAGCAACACCAACATCAGCTATTTTTAAAGCCGGTGCATCATTAACGCCATCTCCAATCATACAAACCTTTTTACCTTCTTTTTGCAAAGAAGTAATTTGATTTACCTTATCCTCGGGTAAAAGTTCTGAGCGGACACTTTTTATGCCTAGTTCCTGGGCAAAAACTTTAGCTGCTTTAGCGTTATCGCCTGTTAACATAACGGTTTCCACGCCCATTAAGTTAAGCTCATTTATTACCTCTTTAGCTTTTGGGCGTAGCTTATCAGAAAGAGCTAATACTCCTATACACTCATTTCCACTGGCTACAAGCACTAGGGCTTTACCCTCGTTACGTAGCTCCTCAAGTTCATTATTAACTCTATCGTCAAGTTTAATACCGTTTTCTTCTAAGAATTTGGATTTACCACAAAGAATCCTTTTATTATCAATCGTTGCTGAAACACCACTACCTGGGTACATCTTAAAATCATCTACCTTAAGAAGAGAGAGGTTTTTAGATTCTAAATGTTTTATAATTGCCTTGCCAATTGGGTGCTCAGAACGAGCTTCACAGCTAGCTGAAAGAAGAAGTACTTTTTCCTCATCTATAGAAGAAGAAAAACTCTTTACATTAGTTAGAGAAAGTGTGCCTAAAGTAAGAGTTCCTGTTTTATCTAGTGTTATAGCGGTTACTTTTCCCATTTGTTCAAGTGCTTCACCAGATTTTATAAGTATACCAAATTTTGTTGCTTGTCCAATTCCTGCAACTATTGATACTGGTGTAGCAAGTGCTAGCGCACATGGACAAAAAACTACAAGCACCGTAACTGATCTAACAAGATCTCCGATAAAGATGTAGGCAATAATAGCTATTAGAAGAGCTATAGGAACAAGCCATGTAGCCCATTTGTCTACTATACGTTGTGTTGGTGCTTTTTTCTCTTCTGCTTCCTTAACTAAGTTAATCATCTTTTGAAGGGATGAGTCCTCTCCAACTTTCTCTGCTTTAATATCTATAGAGCCATAGCAATTCAAAGTGCCGCAGAATACTTTTTCGCCTAGAGTTTTATCTATCGGAAGAGACTCTCCTGTCATTATAGATTGGTCAACTGAGGTACTTCCCCCTATAATTTCTCCATCTACAGGAATTCTTTCTCCTGGTATTACCCTTAAGATATCGCCCTTTTGTACCTTTTCAATATCAACGACCTCTTCAAGCTCAACATCACCATTTTTCTTAATGATTCGACCTTTATCTGGTGCGATACTTATTAGGTTGCTAATACCTCTTTTTGCTCTTTTAACGGTATAATCCTCTAATAATTCACCGATAGCCATAATAAAAGCCACCTCACCTGCAGCAAAGAGTTGTCCTATGTATATACAGGCTATCATAGCAATGCAAATAAGTAGGGCAGAGGATATCCATCTTTGAAATATTAAGCGAACAATTGCTAGATAAAGTAGTGGCAAGCCACTTATTATAATGGTAATCCATGCAGGATCAAATTTTACTTTTATATCGAAAAGTAAAAAAATAAGACTTATAAAGAGTGCAATGCCAGAGAGTATTGTCATCTTAAGACTCTCAAAAAGTTTCATTAAACGTTCCATGTTGTAAAAAGTTTTGCTAATTTCCTTATTTTTGTTTCATACATACTTGCCCCAAAGATATGTTTTAAAACATGTCTTTGGGAAAAAACTTATTTTTTGTGGATATTAGCAACAAGGAGGCGCTCTTAGCCCAAACAAACTCCCCGAATATTTAGAAAGGAATGTTTTTCTATATGGGGGGCTCTTAAGAAAAAGATGAAAACCACTTTTAAGTATTTTAGGGGGAGTTTGAGGTTGTGTGGCTATCTTTTTTTTACCATCTTCTTTTACAGAAGAGGGTGTATTACTATGTTCAATAAAGATAAATGATGCTGAGTCATTAATTTGAGAAACATGAAATCCTTTAGGACTATTTATATTATGACTGTGGTATAGGATTCTTACTAAATCAGTATCAAGCTTCCCAACAATATTGACTAAAAACTTATTATGATGGTGATGAGGAATTAAGGCATGCGCCAAAACAACGATGCCAGCAAGTATGATAAATAATATAGGACATTTGCGCTTCATTGTAATCCTCATTCAAAATCTATCCTAACTGTCCCTAAAGAAGCAGTACTACTTGCAAAAATAATAAATTCTAGATTAATGAGAAAACTATTTTGATTTAGAAATTTTCATACCCTCTTTAATTCACTTCTTATGCCGAGAGTAGTAACAACGTATTTTAAGTTCCAATAAAGTTAGAACTGCTCTTATGTTATATTAGACAATTTCTTCACGTGGGTAGAGTTTTTCTGACATAACTAGTTTTCCATACGCTCTGCGTCCACTTAAAAGTTTTTTCATCCCCTCATTATTTTTAAGGAGATAGTCAAAGGATGGTGGTGTGATAGTTGACTTCTTCAACTTCCATCCATGCTCCATAAGGTCATCCACTAGTGTGCCATGCTGAATACACCAATCTATGTGTATGCGGAAGCGCTCGCGAAAATTCGCAACAGCATCGATAAAGTCCTTTCCAGATGTAGAAATATCTAGTGACGGACAATAGGCGATATATACGTGTCGCTCTTTAAACACATAGAAGTCTAACGAGAAACGATACCTTAAAAGGTCAAGGCACTTCGCTTCGGCTTCAAATCTTGCTTCCTTACTATTCATTATTGTTGTTTTTCATTGTAAAGTTACTCTTATTTCTCTTAATAACTTTATTTTTCTTTTAAGTTTGAATCTTTATTCCCCTTTCCTAAAAATCAATACTAAATTCCTAATGTATGCTACCATACCAAAGGATTGGCCTACAATAAGTACTGGGTCAAGGCGAATAATACCATAAGAAACTATTGCAAGCGAACCAGTAAGGCTGATAAGCCAAAATCCCGCAGGAAGAGTTGATTCTCCTTTTTTCCTAGAGTATAACCACTGATAAATAAAACGTAAGGTAAATAGAATCTGTCCTAAAGAGCCATATATTAAAAGCCAAAGCGGAACATCCTTATTATGTAGGAAACGAGCAATAAACTCTCCGGCATTGTTGGCTACAAAACAAATCGCAACCACGGGGGTTAGCAAAAGAATGTAACGAAACGCTATAGGAATATTTTTCCATACACCTTTGATGTTAAGATTCCAAAGGTAGATGTAGTAAGATATTAGTTGTCCTAGTACAATTGCAAAATCGTTACGTAACCATCCATATATAAAAAAAAGATAAGCTCCAGCAAGGCTAAACACCCAAAACAGCGAGGGTGAAAGCACTCTTTTTGCCTTCTCAGATTGTATCCATTGCACAAGGATGCGTGCTGCGAAAAAAATCTGAGCCAAAAAACCAATAGCAAATATATAAATGGAGCTGCTCATGTAATGATTCTTACTTTAAGTTGTCTTTTGCTATATGGTAAAGGATATAGCGTTTTTTCATCCAACGATATGCAAAGCAATCTAAAAATGGATCTTTAAGCCTATTCCATAGATGATACTTAGATACGCCTGCAGTGCGAGGGAAATGACGAACTGGCACTTGTTTTACTTGGCACTTCTCTAAAAGAAATAGGGCAGGCAAAAAGCGATGCATACCTGTAAAGAATGGTATTCTTTTAGCAATATCGGTGTGCATTACCTTTAGTGGGCAACCTGTATCTTGGGCATCATCATGGGTCATCATTCTCCGGAAATTATTAGCAATCTTTGATTGAGTCTTTTTGAACCATGTATCTTTACGATTAGCCCTTATTCCCATTACTAGTTCATAGTCCTTGATATCTTTAAGAAGAAGGTTAAAATCTTCTGGAGCGGTTTGAAGATCTGCATCCATATAACCTACATATAAAGAATGGGTATAGTCAATACCGGCTTTAAGCGCAGTAGAGAGTCCACCGTTTTTCTCAAGCGAGATATAATAAAAAGCCTCATTCCGAGCGCATATTTCCTCTATTAGCTCTAGGCTCTTATCCTTTGAGCCATCATTAACGAAAACGACACAAGTAGAAAGAAGAGCCGTTGGTAAATATAGGCTTAACCTTTTTTCTAAAGCCATAATATTATCTTCCTCGTTGTAAACGGGAACGATAATAGTAAATTCATAGTTGCTAGTCTTATTCATGGTGTCTTTTGTGGTGTTATTTTGAATCATTTTTTTTGTGGCTCTATGGGCCTAAGAAGCGTTACGTAGTAAAAGAAATCTTCACTATAATGAGAGTTTGTCTTTGGTCTTCTATTATCATCATAAAAGTCTATGGTCTTAATACTAACTTTATCTAAGAGGCTAGGAGGTAAAACCTCTTTAACTTTTTTATGTGTAAGTAAAGCGCAAGGTAACTTTTTTGAAATAGAATCTATACTAAGGGGTAGAATATTTCTATGTGCCGCATATACCAATTCAATACGTAATGGCTCTGAATCAATATGATAAAAAGGAACGTTATCTAGTTCCCTTATTTCTCTAACTTTGGAGATGCTCTTCATTTCGGGATTATTAATAATGTTTCTAAGCCCAGGCATAATAAAGCATTCGGCTACAAGGAAAACAACCACGATACCAACTAGTAGTTTTAAGGGCTTTAGCTTTACTATTGAATAGATTAAATATAAAGCTATTACTAAAATAAATATTGTAAAGACTATCCAAAGCTCTGGGGATATATAAC
>JAJQAI010000090.1:0-3364 GCA_021203915.1 Prevotella sp.
AAAGAAAGAGAATAAGCCCGTAAAGGGTTGATAGGTGCTTTTTCTATTTTGGGGATGTAGTTTTATTGGCTGCATCCCTTTTTTTACTACCTTTGCACGTATGCTAAACAAATACACTATACAAAAGAAACTAGATGAGCGTGAGCAAAAAGCCCTAGCAAGTATAGCTGATGGGGATGCAGTTGATTTATCAAGCCACTTTTACGGAAATAGTAGAGCAGAAGCCATAGAGGGTTGGGGTGATTATCTGATTGAAAAGCCTATACACTTATTACAAGAGCATACATCTTATGTTGTAAATCCAATATACGATTTACCACTATACAAGTTATACCGCTTGCACCCTTGATACGCTATCCTTATGTTCTAGTCATTGTCTACTTATGGTACATTTTTGTTCCTATTTTGTTTCTCGCACATCCAAAACACACACCTAACTAACAATAAATCAAGTAATTAGCCAAAAACGTTTCATTTTATGCCACAATCGGGAGAGGGTATGACGCGTGAAATAGCTAACACTTCAAAACACTAGTGTTTATGGGCATTTCAAGACATCACTACTGCTAGCGCAAAAAAGTTAAAATTGTGTAATTATGGTGTGGTTATGGTGTAATTTTGTTCCTATTTTGTTTCTCAATTGTGTAGTTTTCTTCCTGAAAAGTGTATATTTGTAGGGCACAATCAAAGACACACTAACACTATCACTTTATGAAAGAATCAATACACCTAAGAAGAAAAAAGCTAAAGACTAGCGAGAGCTTATACCTTGACATCTATTTTAAAGGTAAGCGTTCTTATGAATACCTTGAACTTTATCTAACGGGAGATAAGAAAAAAGATAAGGAAACGCTAGCACTAGCAAACGCAATTAGAGCAAAGCGAGAAATAGAACTTCAGAATCGCGCTTACGGCTTCACTAGTCGCTTAGAATCCACTTACCTTTATGATTACACCATTTCTAAAATACAATCGCTTAAAACGCCTAAAACGTTTTGTATTTATCGCTCAATGCTAAACAAGTTAAGTGATTATGTAGGTAGAGATTTTAAACGGCTAACTTTTCAAGACATAACGCCTGACTTTACTCGCGGATTTAAAGCCTATTTAGAGAGTACTTCCATAAGTCAAAACACAAAGGCTATTTATTGGTCAAAGTTTAAGGCCGTCATTAATCAGGCACTTAAGGAAGATATTCTTAAGAGTGACCCAACCAAGAACGTAAGCAATATTAAGTTAGTTGAAACCGAAAGGCAATTCCTAACAATGGAGGAAATTCAGCTATTAGCTAAGGCAGACATCACGCCTAGACATAAGGAGGTAAAAAGGGCTTTCCTCTTTTCCTGCATGACGGGTTTACGCTTTTCTGATTGCTACAATCTAACATGGGGCAATGTTCAAGATGACCTTAGCAGCGTACAATCACGCATTGTTTTTCGTCAGCAAAAAACGGGTAATCAAGAGTACTTAGTTATTAATAGTGGTGCGAGGGAACTACTAGGCTTAAGAAAGTTTAGCAACAAAGAAAAAGTGTTTGGTCTTTTTTGCCTGCAAGCGACTAATAAGATTCTTTCTGAGTGGATTCATTCAGCTGGTATTGAAAAACACATAACGTTTCACTCTGCCCGTCATTCGTTTGCCATTATGCTCTTAGAGCTAGACACCGACATCTACACAGTAAGTAAACTCTTAGGACATCGTGAGCTAAAGACTACCCAAGTATACGCTAAGATACTTGACAAAAAGAAGATTGAAGCGGTTGAGAGGATTCCTAATTTTCTTAAAGCGTGTAGCGATATGTAGAAAAAATTCCATATTTATTACTTCACTTTGTAGAAAAAATTCTATCTTTGCAACACACAAAGTTTCATAATAAATAGATAAGTTTTTTTCATAAATTTTCTTGGGACTAATTTTTTATTGAAGATAACCATAGAGTGTTTTTAAATTTTTAAGGTTAGTAATCTTCTTGAGTCCAAAGCGTTGGACACATCTCTCAAACAATAAAATGCTTCATACCATAAAGTGAAAACATTTTTGGGGCTTCTAGGTGTTCGTGAGAATAGCTAGGAGTTTTTTTTATATAGCCCGCGTGGCGTCGTTATATCTTGTCACTTAGCGTTTTTATTGTCTGCATAGCGTCTGATAGTTGAGTTTGACACACTGATAGCTGCTCTTGACATTTCTCGATTATACTAAGGTAGCGTTCTTCATAGGTGTTATGAATATTCCCTATCATACTATTAGAAATATGGCTATTATTACTAACTTTACTCTCTCCCACATACATATTGCCTTCCCCTCTTAATAGCCATTGCGGATTTATCTTCGGGAATGTGGACAATATTTTGTTGTACTTATCAGAGCTAATACTTGATAATAGAGTGCTTACATAGCCATTTGATAGCCCACATGTGCGCTCAAATTCCCTTACACTTATCCCTTCTTTCTTGATAAAGTCCATAAGTCTTTGTTTTACAGTACTTTCCATAAAATCCTTATTTAAAATCAGTCTAAATAACATTTTTTAGTGAAAAAACTACGATAAAATTTGCAGTTTATCATAGTTAATTTACTACATTTGCAAAATCAAATTAATCTTTGCGCAAACATTTATGCGCTTTTTAATAACGAGTATTAACCTACTTTATTGTGTTATCTTAAAAATCAAACACTATGCCCACAACTATTGCACAACGTGAGCTAATCGCAAAACGAAGAGCGAGAGTGAAAAATGGATACCTTGACTTACTAGCCAAAGGTAAAGATGCGACGGTGGCTATCATGGTGCTTGCATCACGTGAAAGGGTCACTGAAAACACAATCAGAAATGACCTAAGAGCTACGGGCGTATGACTAAGAACTCTATGACTAGCGAAGAACTAATCTTAAAAAGACTTGATAGTATAGAATCTATGCTCAAAAGTCAGAAAGAAGTCCTGACAGTTAAGGAATGTGCCATTTACCTTGATGTGTCAGAGGATAGAGTAAGGCACTTATTGCACGATGCGGAACTACCTTTTTATAAAAGTGGTAGAAAAACGCTAATCTCTCGAAAAGATGTAGAGCTATGGCAAACACGTGAAAGATTTCCATCTAAATATGAAACACTTGAACGCGCTACAACCTACATCGCTACACAAAGAAAAACAAGATAGATACTACTTAAATTTTATGGTATGAAGAAATTAATCATCCTATCTCTTATTGTCTGCTTTTTAGCGACAATCTTAACCCAGCTAGTTACTGATGATGTAACTAACATCGTATGCTCAATTCTAAGCGGTCTTACGCTTATTCTCTCCACGTTTCTCATTGCTTATAGGGAAACTACCCGTATTAACAAGAATAACGCTTAAAACGC
>JAJQAI010000090.1:3464-10251 GCA_021203915.1 Prevotella sp.
AAAGATATGAACACAACTACACTAACACCTCAAAAGAGGTTTAATCAGACAATCACATCTCCAGCTACTCAGAAATATCTGAGTGACGTACTTGGAAGTGGTTCAAGAGAGTTTGTTTCAGCATTAACAACTCTTGCAAACAACAATGCTATGCTTATTAAATGCGAGCCAATGAGCTTGATGTATGCAGCCATGAACGCACCAATATTAGGGCTTGCACTTGATAAAAATCTAGGGTACGCTTACGTTATCCCTTACAAGGACAATAAGACGGGTAAGACCTTTGCACAATTCCAAATGGGGTACAAAGGTTATCTTCAACTGGCGCTAAGAAGCGGTCAGTTTGCTTGTATTAACGCATCTGATGTTCGTGAGGGTGAACTTCTAGGGCGAAATATCAAGACGGGTGAAATATCTATCCAAGAAGTTGAGAATCGTGAGGAAAAACCTATTATAGGTTATGTGGCTTACATGAAACTTACCAATGGCTTTGAAAAAGACTTTTATATGTCTAAAGCCGAAGTGGAAAAGCACGCTAAGAGATACTCTCAGAGTTATCGCTATGATAGAAATAAATCTTCTATTTGGGCTACTGACTTTGACGCAATGGCACAAAAGACTGTGCTTAAGCAGCTACTATCTAAGTATGCACCTTTATCTCTTGAGATGCAGAAAGCAGTTAAGGCTGACCAAGCCGTTTTTGATTCTAAAGAGGGTAGATTTATTGATAACGATTCAGAGCAGGTATCAAACGCTACTTCTATTGCTCAGCAAATAGCTCAAGCTAATTCTCCAAGTGATGATGAAACGGCAATGTTAAGAGAGCAGTACATGCAGCAAGTTGAACAGGCTGAAATCGTGGAGCAACAACAAGCAGAGCAAGGGGAAGAAGTTCCTGAAGTTGTAGAACCTCAAGAGATGCAACCTCAACCTGTAAAACGTACAAGAAAGAGTGCAACTAAACCTATAGAACAAACCGATGAGAGTACGAGCGAGCAATCAGATATCATTGGAGGACAAAGCGCAGAAGTCGCTACTTCAAACCCTGAACTACCCTTTGACTGATGAAGAAAAAGACCCTGAGCAACGTACTCTAAATTGGTTTAGAAAGCGTTTAGGTATGTTTACAGGTTCAATGGTTGCAACACTAATGAGGCGTAATCGTCAAGGCGGATTCTCAGATACTGCTCTTTCTTACATTTACAAGGTAGCAGCAGAAAGGGCTTTAGGGGCTAGGATCCTTTACGATAACGATTTCTTTCAAGAGTACAACGACCTTAAGAACTTTGAATCTAAAGCTATGCGTTATGGAACTGAACAAGAGCCAAACGCACGTGAAAGATATGAGGAAGTTACAGGCTTTAAGGTAATTGAAACCTCAAGTGTAAGACACGATGTAATACCTTACTTTGCATCTTCTCCTGACGGGATGGTTATTGAAGCAAATGGATGTATTGAAATCAAATGCCCTGAACCACCTACTTTCTTGAAATATCGCAACGAAATCAAAACTCAGGCTGACCTACTTAAGGTTAAGCCTGAGTACTACTACCAAACGCAAGCGCATATAATGTGTACAGGTGCAGATTGGTGTGATTTCGTGGTTTATAACTCTTTTATGAAGCATACACTATCTATTTGGCATTTACTTCCTGATGTTAAGGCTCAAACCGAACTAGAAACGGCTATTATAGCTGCTAATGCTCTTATAGATAACATGCTCTATATCGATGAAATTAATCAATTTGAAACGTTTAACAAAAGATTTGGATAATGGCAGCTTACACAATTAAAGGCAGAATTATTGAGATTGAGGCCCAAACTAGAGAAATACCTTATGGCGACGGCTTGAAGTTTATGCACAGGCGTTATCTAGTTATAGATGATACCCGTTACAATCCATCTACAGGCGATAAGATGTTTGACAATTACCCTTGCTTTGAGTTTGCAAGTGAGAATTGTGAAAAACTTGATACTTTCCAAGTTGGCCAAAAGGTGGAAATAACTTTTGATGTTCGTGGCAGAAAGTGGGTTAACTCTAAAACAGGGGCTGAAAGGTGGCTTAATACTTTAAGTGCTTATAAGATTGAGTTAGCAGATACTCAGCAGGTACAGGCGCAAACACAATCACAACCTGTATATGCTCAACAACCTTTGCAGCAGCAGGTACAAACAAGACCTGTACAAACAAGACCTCAAGCACCTACTCAGCAAGCAGCACCTCAATATAATCAACCACCTTATCAACCACCAATCCCTGGGGGTGAGATTTATGCTAATCAAGTGCAAGACCCACCTTTACCCTTTCAACCTCAACCAACTACTAGAAAGCCAGTACAAAAGCAGGTGCAAGAGGAAGAAACGGACTTACCATTCTAAAAAATAATCTTCATAAAATTGTAAATGCTAGTGATGCGTTCAAGAATGAAAGCGGATGAGTTCCAAGCTCTTTATGGCTCAAAATCAGCCGTAAATAAAGCAAAACCTAAAAATAAGTATCATGCTCAAAAGGTTAATGGTTATGATTCAAAAAAAGAATATAACCGAGCAATGGAACTTAAGACCTATGAAAAGTTAGGGCTAATAAGGAACTTACAGGAACAAGTCCCTTTCACTCTTGTACCAGCCCATCGTGATGAGAATGGCAATCTTCTAGAACGTGCAGTCACTTATAAGGCTGACTTTGTCTATTACGATACTAGAAAAAAGCAAACGATTGTGGAAGATACTAAAGGTGTTAGAACAAAGGAGTATATCATAAAGCGTAAGCTCATGCTGCACGTTCACAACATAAGAATAACTGAAATTTAGTTTATTATGGCAAAAAGAAAAGAAAGAATAGGCTTCATCTTTGAGTTTAAATGGCTCGATTCCATAGAAAAACGCTCTGATGAAGAAAGATTAAAGATTTACGAGGCAATCGTGTATTATGGCTGCAGGGGTGAGTTAAGGAAAATTCCTAAAGCAGCTGAAATGGCGTTTGATATTATTAAATCTACTTTAGATGCAAGAAAGGTTGATTACGACCAAAAATGCGAAAAGAACCAAAAGGTCGCTAAAGAATATCAAGAAAAGATGAAAGATTTGAGAGCGAACGTTAACGAACGCTCCCAGTCGTTACGAGTGGGAACAGATAAGACTAGATTAGATAAGACTAGATTAAATAAAGAAAATATAAATATAAAAGAAAGGAAAGATACTAACGTATCTTCATGTGTGTGTAAGGCCGAGAAAAAGAAATCTTACGTTAATCCTCTAGAGGTAGAAGAAATAGACCCAATAGATGAACACTTTATAAAATTTAGGGCTTGGCAGAAAGAGAAAACGCCTAACATCCTAAAACTACAATATACAAACCTCATAACTGAAAATGAGTTTTGGACTTTAGTATTAAAGATTGATCCGTCTAGGGTTGATATTGATGCAGCTATTGAAAAAATCAAAAACATGGTTTTTCAAATAGAGAATCGTAAGGATTTAAGAAAGAGATACACCAACCTATACTTAACCACCTTGAATTGGTTAAAGCGTAATGGTGAAATAAAGGACGAAAAAATAAGTGTAGAGGATTTACAAAAGTAACCTCTAGACTATCAGCATATAGGAACTATCACTTTAAGTTATGGCTGAAGCTATTAATACTTCATATCTAGAAATGTCAGTTTTGGGGTGCATCATGCGCTATCCAGAAACATTTTACGATATACGCCAAACTATAGGTGATGATATTAACTGCTTTAGTAATGAAACTTGTAGAGAAATTTACAAAGTACTATTAAAGATTGATAACGACGGAAGCGGTCTTGACTATAATAATATAATATTCCATCTTCAAAATAGTAATATAGCTTATGATAACTTTGATGTAATTTGGGCTAGAGGTAATAAGGAGGCAGGGCTAAGAGATGTAAAACGTTTGATAGAAATCTATAGGCGTGTTGAACTCAAGAACCTATCTTCCACTATTGCAGAAAAAGCTACTGACACTAACACTTCCTTTGAAGATCTTATAAGTCAGTATCAAACATTCATTGAAAAAAAAACGCTCATAAAGTCAGGTGTTACTGTTCTTAAAGATTCAGTAGTTGACTTACAAAATAAGATTCTAAGTAATCAAAAAGGCGAAAAATTAGAAGGCACATTAACGGGTTTTGAGATGTTAGATAAAACAAACGGATTCCATAAAGGCGAGTTTATAGTAATAGGCGGTGCTTCTTCACATGGTAAGACATCACTAGCTCTTACAATAACCCTTAATGCTATCCAAGAAGAAAATAAGATAGCATATTACTCGCTTGAAATGGATCACATCTCACTAACTGCAAGACTGACAGCAATGGTATCAAGAGTTCCAGCCTCTGATATGTTATATAAGCGTTTAACTGATGAGCAAATGAACGCTGTAAGTAATGCAGTACATAATAAACTAAAACTCATGAATCTCTTTTATGATGATAACTCAACATCTACCTTTGAGAATATCGTATCATCTATTCGTATGATGAAAAAACGCTATGATATTATAGGGGCAGTGGTTGACTATCTTCAAATCCTGAATGTTAATACAAAATCTAAGGATACTAAAGAGCAAATAATGGCAGGTGTTGCCCGTAGGCTTAAGAACCTATCTATAGAACTTGGTATTTGGATTATAGGACTATCACAATTAAATAGAGATAAAGAGAATCCACAACCTCGCATCGATAGGCTTCGCGATTCAGGACAAATAGCAGAGGCAGCCGACATTGTAATCTTTGTTTATAGACCAGAGCTTTATGATAGAGGGTATGATTTTGAAAACAAGGTTATATCTCCAATAAATACGGCTCTTATAGATATTGCTAAAGGTAGGAATATTGGTATTGGTAGTTTCATTGTTGACTTTGAGCCAACACTCACACACTTCACACCTCACGTTTGGACTGATGAAGAAAGTGCAGCTAAGGACAAATGGAAAACGGAGCATAACAAAAAATCATCTTCTAAGTACTTAGATAAGCTCTTAAATAAGAATACCACCACATCGGCTAATGCATCACCAACGTTTACGCCTTATACACCACTACCTAAAGAACCTGATTTACCATTTGAACCACCAAACGAAAATGAAGAACCAAAATTTTAAACACTTTAATATTAACTATCATGGCAAAAAAGAAAATCACAGTCTATTGGCTAGAACGTGCCAACAACAAGGCTACTAGGGACAATATCTGCAAACATTTTGGAGTAGAAAGTAAGATTTCTATTAACGGAGAAACAATCTTTGAGATTGAAGAAAACGACAATCAACAAATAGCTGACTTGCTCCGTATGCAGGAAGAAAAGTTTTTACAAATAAGATTCAAATAACTATGAAAGAACAAGAACTACTAGAAAGGATTGCTGGGGTAACACCTGAGCAAATATACCATAAGCGAATGAATAGGTGTTTGCTTATGATAGAAGAAGTCTATCAAGATGCAGAATTTTTGCTTTCAGACGCTAATGTATTAGCTGAAAATGGCGACATAACTCTTGATACTTTAGCAGAGGTATCATCACTTGAGTTTGGCTTGCAACGTGCTTTATGTACTATGAAAAAGCAGGTGGAGGAATCGCTTGAGATAAGAAGAACCACTAATACTTGGTAAGGCATGAAAAACGAAATGGACGAAATAAACGAAATGGAGCGTATAAGATTACGTGATGAGGCTATTTCTCGGCTTAAAGAACTTTATCCCGTTAAAGGTACGGGCGTAAATAAGAAGCGTATCTTCACAAAACGCGACATAAGAGAAATGGCACTACGAGCTAGTAATATAGTAGGCTTTCCAAAAAGAGATGGGCTACTTAGAAACTATAAAGGTATGCTACCAGGAGAGCATATAAGAGTAAGATAGTAGACTTATGAAACGCATATTACCAAAATATCGCTTGAAAGAAATCAAAAAGCTATTGCCTACAATGACTTATAGGGACATAGCTGAAAAACTTGGTTGCGGGGTAACGGTTATTGCCTATTACTCAAGAAAACTAGGCTTAAACAAAACAAGACCACGTGGGCATTTTAAAACGGCTAAAGCATTGACGGCTAAGTATTGGGCTACACATACGGCTCGAGAAATTGCTGAAATGGTCGGCTGCAATCCAGCTAATATTACCCACTACAAGAACTTGCTAGGCTTAACTCGCACTAAAGAACAAGAAGAAGCAATCAAGAAAAGACGCTATGAGAAAATGGTGGCGAAGTTCAAGAAGAATCACGCGAGAGATAAACGTCGTATAATATTTGGCTTAGAGCCTATCTCAAAGGTTTACTTGAGCCTTGCACCAAGACACATATTGCAAGTGGGGTATAACCTACATCGCAAATACGGCTACGAGTATACTGACGACCCTTACGTAATGTCTAGAAATGGACATAGCCTTGAGGGTAAGAAGTATGATGAGAGTTACTACATCAACAAATATGGATTTAAATTCATTGACTAATTATAAACTACAATTATGGAACAAAAACTACTAGACAAAGCCCGCTCTGAGATTAGGGCTAAAATGGAAGCTAGACCCTTTGAGGAACTAGAGAAAGATTGGGAACGCTCGCTTGATAGCATGTATGGATTCGATGTTATTGCAAAAGAGATTTTTGATAACGGAGCGGTACGTGGCTCTGACAATTACAGCTCTGTTTCGAAAGCCGTTTATAGGTCTTTCTCGCAATCTGCAATCATCTTCTTTGAGGAATTTCTTAAGCTAGATGATGAAAGGAGGACTAAGGAATGAAACGTATGACACAACAAGAATG
>JAJQAI010000076.1 GCA_021203915.1 Prevotella sp.
AACTAAGACTGTTATGGTACTATTTATAGATGCAATACTTCTGCTTCTATGCGTTTTACTGCCTGCTAGGTGGTGCAAAAAACACAAGGTCGATGATCCTGCTCCAAAAGGCTTTATAGCCTTTATGAATATGTTCATTATGTACATCTATAATGACATAGTTAAGAGCACTTTAGGTAAGGAAGCAGATAAATATGCCCCATACCTTCTCACATGTTTTTTCTTTATCTTCCTAGCTAATGTAATGGGTGTTGTTCCGTTCCCTCCAGGAGGTGGAAACCTAACAGGTAATATGACTTGTACATTCTTCTTGGCTATTTGTACATTCCTAATAACGAACTTTACAGGTACAAAGGAGTATTGGAAAGAGATTTTCTGGCCAGAAGTTCCTTTATGGCTAAAGGCTTATCCTGTAGCCCTAATGCCTGTTATTGAGGTCTTTGGAATTTTTACGAAGCCTTTTGCTCTTATGATTCGTTTGTTTGCAAACATGATGGCAGGACATGCTATTGCCCTTTCATTTGCAGCAATCATATTTATAATGTGGGGTCTAAATGCTGTTATGGGTACAACAATGACTATTGTAAGTGTAGCAATGAGTATCTTTATGATGCTTCTAGAGCTACTTGTTTGCTTTATTCAGGCACTTGTATTCACCATGCTTAGCGCAGTATTTATCCAACTAGCTCATATTAAGCACGAGCAGCATGCCGAGGCTAAGGCTTAAAAAAAAAGTAATTTCAAAAATAAAAACAAAATAAATATTAACTTAAAACTTTAAAACTATGTTATCATTATTATTAGCAGCAGATGCTCTAGCAAAGATGGGTGCCGCAATAGGCGCAGGTTTGGCCGCAATAGGCGCAGGTATTGGTATCGGTGGTATCGGTGGTCAGGCTATGGATGCTATGGCTCGTCAGCCTGAGAAGATGGGCGATCTACGTTCTAACATGATTATCGCCGCAGCCCTCGTTGAGGGAGTTGCACTCTTCGGTATTATCATTGCAGTATTGGCAATCGTTCTCTAAAGCTTAAGGCATGGCGCGCTTGGAAACTCCAAGCGCGATTCCCTCGTGTAACTATAAATACGACAGTATATGGATTTATTTATGCCTGCATCTGGCCTATTGTTCTGGATGACGATAGTCTTCCTCGTAGTGCTATTCATACTGTGGAAGTGGGGTTTTCCTGTTATCGTTAAGATGGTTAACGATAGAAAGACTTTCATTGATGACAGTTTGAGAAAAGCGCACGAAGCGAACGAAAAATTGGCCAATATACAGAAAGAAGGTGAATCCATCTTGCAAGAGGCTCGCGACAAGCAGGCTCAGATTCTAAAAGAAGCTGCTGCTACACGCGATGCAATAGTGGAGAAAGCTCACGAGAAAGCCCGTGAGGAAGGCAACCGTATGATTGAAGAGGCTAAGGCCGAAATCGAAAATCAGAAAAAGGCTGCCATCGGTGACATACGTAGCCAAGTGGCAACACTTAGTGTTATGGTTTCCGAGAAGATTCTTCGTGAAAAGCTAAGCTCCGAAAAAGCACAGATGGATTATATTGATCGTATGCTGGATGAGGTTACTTCTTCTAATCACTAAAGAATTTAAGTTATGGATTTAGGATTAATATCGGTAAGATATGCACGAGCCCTGCTTAAGGCCAGTGAAGAGGCTAAAGTTTCTGATAAAGTTTATCAGGATATGCAGGTTCTATCCGAAAGCTACATTAAGGTTCCGGATCTAAGATTTACCATAGATAATCCCATGCTTCCTAAACAGAAGAAGGAGCAGTTGGTCATCACAGCTACGGGCGGATCTCCTACAGAGCTTACAGTAACTTTCTTAAAACTCATATTAAAGGAGGACCGCGAGAATGTGATTCAATTCATGGCAAATTCGTTTATTACCCTTTATAGGGAAAAGAACAACTTGATCCGTGCAAAACTTGTGACCGCTAAGACAGTTTCCCCTCAGACTGAGAAGAAATTGCAGCAGTTGGTCGAAGGTATGACAAAGGAGCATGTTGAATTTGAGTCCGTGGTAAATCCCGAAATTATAGGTGGCTTCATTTTAGAGTATGACACATATAGGATGGACCAAAGCGTCAAAACACAACTCAGCTCTATTTTGTCTAAGCTAAAGTAATATTTAAAGTAAGAGATTATGTCAGATAAAATAAAACCAAGTGAAGTATCCCAGGTTCTACTTGACCAACTCAAGGGAATTAGCGATAATGCTCAGTTCGATGAGGTGGGTACTGTGCTTCAGGTCAGTGATGGTGTAGCCAGAATTTATGGTCTGCGCAACGCTGAGGCTAACGAACTTCTTGAGTTCGAAAATGGTACCATGGCCATCGTGATGAATCTTGAGGAGGACAATGTTGGTTGCGTGCTTCTTGGAAACACTGCTGGTATCAAGGAAGGCATGTCTGTAAAACGCACCAAGCGTATTTCTAGTATTCTTGTTAACGATAATATGCTAGGACGTGTGATTAACCCAATCGGACAAGCTATTGATGGAAAGGGAGATATTGATCTTACCGGTGCCTTTGAGATGCCCCTAGACCGTAAGGCTCCAGGTGTAATCTATCGCCAGCCCGTAAAGGAGCCACTCCAAACAGGACTAAAAGCCGTTGACTCTATGATTCCAATTGGTAGAGGTCAACGCGAACTTATAATCGGTGACCGCCAGACTGGTAAGACAGCTATCGCAGTGGACACCATTATTAATCAGAAAAGTTTTTACGAGGCAGGTAAACCTGTTTATTGTATCTATGTTGCCGTTGGACAGAAGGCCTCAACCGTAGCTGCACTAGTTGCTACACTAAAGGAACATGGTGCTATGCCTTATACAATCGTTGTTTCTGCAACGGCTGCTGATCCAGCTGCTATGCAGTATTATGCACCATTTGCTGGCGCTGCTATTGGAGAGTATTTCCGTGATCGTGGTGAATCAGCATTGGTTGTATACGACGACCTTTCAAAGCAGGCTGTTGCATATCGTGAGGTATCTCTAATCCTTCGTCGTCCATCTGGTCGTGAGGCATATCCAGGAGATGTGTTCTACCTACATAGCCGTCTTTTGGAGCGTGCAGCTAGACTAAACGACCAGCAGGAAGTTGCCGAGCAAATGAATGACCTTCCACCATGTATGAAAGGTCATGTAAAAGGTGGTGGTTCCTTAACTGCTCTACCAATTATTGAGACTCAGGCAGGAGACGTTTCAGCCTATATTCCAACGAATGTTATTTCAATTACCGATGGTCAGATTTACCTTGAGACAGACCTCTTTAACCAAGGTTTCCGTCCAGCTATCAACGTCGGTATTTCTGTGAGCCGTGTTGGTGGTTCCGCACAGATTAAGAGTATGAAGAAGGTTGCAGGAACTCTAAAGATTGATCAAGCTCAATATCGTGAGTTAGAGTCCTTCTCAAAGTTCTCTAGCGATATGGATGCCGTAACGGCTATGACTCTTGACCGCGGAAGAAAGAATAATCAACTTCTTATCCAACCACAGTACTCACCAATGCCAGTAGGGGAGCAGGTAGCCATACTTTATTGCGGTAATCATGGTCTAATGCGTGATGTACCCGTTGATAAGGTTAGGGAGTGTCAAGACACATTTTTAGATAAGATGCGTACTTCACATGCCGATGTTATTCAGACCTTGGCAGATGGTAAGATTGATGACCAAGTAACTTCCACAATTGAGTCCGTGATGGCTGATATCGCGGGCCAGTACAAAAAAGCTTAACCTATGCCGTCACTTAAGGAGATAAAAAATCGAATATCTTCTGTCAATAGCACTCGTAAGATTACCAGTGCAATGAAGATGGTTGCTTCCTCGAAGCTCCATCATGCTCAGGTGATGATTGGGAATATGCTTCCTTATGAGACATTGCTTGAGCACATACTCAAGACATTCATTGCATCTGAAGCAGACGCTCAAACAATATTTAGTGTTGAGCGCCCCGTAAAACGTGTTGCATTGATAGTATATACGTCGAATAGTAGCCTGTGTGGAGGATTTAACTCCAATATCATTAAGATGATGCAACAGACAGTTGCTGAGTACGACAATCTTGGCAAGGAGAACATTATTATTTATCCTGTTGGACGTAAAGTTGCTGATAAGGTTGAAAAACTTAAACTTAAGTGTGGCAAGGACTATTCTTCTATCGCTGATAAACCAAATGTGCAGACATGTATAGAACTAGCCTCTGATGTTGCAGAGAAGTTTAAAACGGGAGAGATTGACCGTGTTGAGCTAATTTACCATCACTTTAAGAGTGTTGGCTCGCAGATTCTTACACGTAAGACACTTTTACCAATTGATCTTTCCTCTGAACTATCTCAAGATAGAGAGCGCGATTTAGATACTATACTTATGACCAAGAAGTCACAAGAATACTTACGAAGAAATGCTCAAGCATCTTCCCGTGAGCAGGAAGAAACAAAACCTCTTAATGACAACTTCCTAGTTGAGCCAGATATGGAGACTGTCTTGGCACATTTGATACCTAATTTGCTGAACCTCATGGTTTATACTGCGCTACTTGATAGCATTGCTAGTGAACACGCAGCCCGTATGGTTGCTATGCAAACCGCTACAGATAATGCTGACGAACTTCTTCGCGAACTTAATCTTCAGTATAATAAGTCTCGTCAGCAGGCTATCACTAACGAACTTCTCGATATTGTTGGAGGTACAGTTAATAATTAGTTTTTTAGCGAGAAAAAGCTAAAGCAAAATGTCCCACGAGCTAAAAAACTTGTGGGACATTTTCGTTGTATAAAGTTTTTTTCTAATCCTTATTAATCTTAGCCCAAGTATCCTTTAGACCTACTGTTTTATTAAAAATAGGATACTCACTAGTTGAGTCTAAATCAGCCATAAAGTAGCCGATTCTTTGGAATTGCAGATATTCACCGGCTTTTTTCTCGGCAGCAAAATCCTCAACAAAGCAGTTAGTGATTTTTTTAAGTGAATCGGGATTAAGTAAATCTCTAAAATCACCTTCTTCTTGGGATGGGTCTTCTTTTAAAAAGAGTCTATCGTAAATACGAACTTCCGCTCGTTTACAGTGTTCTTGGCTAACCCAATGTAGTGTTCCCTTGACCTTACGGTTTGCACCCTCCAAGCCACTTTTACTTTCTGGGTCGTATTCTGCTTGAATCTCTATAACGTTTCCAAGAGAATCTTTTTTGCAACCAGTACATTTTACAATGTAAGCATTCTTAAGTCTTACTTCATTACCTGGTGTCATACGGAAGAATTTCTTTGGGGCATCTTCCATAAAGTCCTCACGCTCTATCCATAGATTCTTTGTAAAAGTAATCTCATGAGTACCATCTTGAAGGTTCTCGGGATTATTCTGAGCAATCATTGTTTCTGTTTTTCCATCAGGGTAGTTTGTTATAACTAACTTGACGGGATTAAGAACGGCCGATACTCTAATTGAGCGACGATTAAGATCATCACGTACTGCAGCCTCAAGAAGCGATATATCATTTAGAGCATCAAACTTAGTGTATCCAATACTCTTTATAAAGTTCTTTATACTCTCAGGAGAATATCCTCTTCTTCTCATACCGCAAAGTGTTGGCATACGTGGGTCATCCCAACCATTTACCAAGTGCTCCTTAACTAGAGCTAAAAGCTTGCGCTTACTCATTACAGTATAGGTAAGATTAAGGCGGTTAAACTCAATCTGCCTAGGACGATAGGAGCTTAAATTACCCTTTTGATGATTCATCTCTACAAGGAAGTCAACAAATAAATCATAAAGTGGGCGATGAGGTACAAACTCTAGCGTGCAAATAGAGTGTGTAACACCCTCAAAATAATCGCTTTGTCCATGCGCAAAATCATACATAGGGTAAGCATGCCATTTTGTTCCTGTTCGATGGTGCGGTGTATGGATAATACGATATATCACAGGGTCACGGAAATGCATGTTTGAATTAGCCATATCGATTTTTGCACGAAGAACCATTGAACCCTCAACAGCCTCTGGGGTATTCATCTTAAGGAAAAGCTCAAGATTTTCTTCCTTAGGGCGATCGCGGAAAGGAGAAGCTACACCAGGTTTTGTCGGCGTTCCTTTTTGCTCTGCAATCTGCTCACTTGTTTGCTCGTCAATATATGCTTTGCCTTGTTTTATTAACCATATTGCAAAATCCCATAGTTGCTCAAAATAATCTGAAGCATAGTAAACGTTACCCCAATGAAAACCTAGCCAAGAGATATCGTTTAGTATTGAATCAACATACTCTGTATCTTCTTTGCTCGGATTTGTATCATCAAAACGTAGGTTGCATACTCCACCATATTGCTCAGCAACACCAAAGTCCATACATATTGCCTTTGCATGTCCTATGTGAAGATATCCGTTTGGCTCAGGCGGGAAACGGGTTTGAATTCTTCCAGAATTTTTACCCTCTTCTAGGTCTTCCTCTACAAATTGTTCAACGAAACTTAGGCTTCGCTTTTTCTCAGCAGGTGTTTCAGAATTTAGCTCCATATAAAATTCCTAAAGTTATTTTTCTTCTTTGGCAAAGGTAATAATTATTTTACATTTGCTATAGTTTAAGAAAGAATTTTATGAACAAATGTTTATGGATTTTATTATATAATGACAAATTGTAAGATATTACACTAATATCACTAACATACTGTAATTAAAAGCGGCAAACTTAATAGCTGAATGTTACCTTATGTTCCTTTCGTTAAGAGCTTGAGAGTATTTTTTAGCATTTGCTGTATGCTCAGAAAGGGTCTTAGCAAAATTGTGTGTACCACTAAAGTCTTCCTTTGCACACATGTAAAGATAGTCATGGTCTACATAGTTAAGTACAGCGTCAATTCCTGCAATAGATGGAATACGAATAGGACCTGGAGGGAGTCCAGGATAGCGGTATGTATTATATGGACTATCAACACTAAGCATATTATAGTATATACGGCGAAGACCAAAATCTTTCATGGCATATTTAACCGTTGGATCAGCTTGAAGAAGCATGCCTCTTCTTAGACGATTGTAATAAAGACCTGCAACCATAGGTTTTTCTTTATCTTGAGCTGTTTCCTCATCAACTATACTAGCTAGAGTTATTACCTCCTCAGGGCTAAGTCCCATATCTAAAGCCTTTTTCTTTCTTTCATCTGTCCAAAAGGCCTTAGAGGCTGCAGCCATCTTTTCTAAAAATCTATCGGCAGAAACATTCCAATACATTTCATACGTCTCGGGAATGAAAAGACACGGCATTGTCTCTATAGTATAGCCATACTTAGCACACTTAGCGGAATCTGTAATAGCTTGATATAGTGTTAGACTATCCATCATAAGGTGTTTTGAAACTGCTCCTGCTAAGCGATCTAAAGTTCTTACACTAGGTACTGTAACCATAAGTGAAGATTGAAGACCATTTTTTAATTTCTTATAAACTGAGTATGCGCCATTTTTAGGCTCTATTTCATACCTGCCAGTGAAAATATGGTCCCCATAGGATGTATGACGCGCTATAGTTTTAAAGGCTGTAATACCATGAAGGGAAGATATGGGCTCAAGTTTATTATATACCGAGTCAATATCATCGTCAGCATCTACATATACATATTGCTTTTCTTCGCCAGAAAGCATACCGGTGAAAAAATAATAGTAAACTAGACCTACAATAACAAATATTCCTATGATAAGTGAGATGATAAATTTTTTGGATGTCATAGTATTAGTATTGTCTTTTTTAAGCCTTCATTGAGACTTTAGAGTGCAAAAGTACAAAAAATAGGCTAGCTTGCCAAGAAAACTTAGTGCCTATACTTGGGTTTTGCTTTTATTTGTTTTATAATTTTGAATTTCGACCTACAACCACTATCTTTGCAAAGGAAAACACTTAAATGATGGACCAAAAATACCCCTCTGAATTATTTGAAAAAGCAGTTTCCGAATTTGCTCTTCTCCCAGGCATCGGGCAAAGAACCGCTATGAGGTTGGTACTTTTTTTACTTAGACAAGATAAGGAAAAAGTAGAACGCTTTTCTCAGGCGATAAATCAAATGCGTCAAGAGATAAAGTATTGCAAAGTCTGTCATAATATTAGTGATACTGAAGTTTGTCCTATTTGCTCTCAGACCTCACGTGATGCCTCTCTTATTTGCGTGGTGGAAAACATCCAAGATGTTTTGGCAATTGAAAATACTCAGCAATTTTCTGGTCTTTATCATGTTCTTGGAGGACTGATTTCTCCAATGGATGGCATAGGGCCTAAAGATATAGAACTAGCCTCACTCGTTGAGCGTGTTAAACAAGGTGGCATCAGCGAGGTGATACTTGCTCTTAGCCCAACGATGGAGGGAGATACCACTAATTTTTATATCTCAAGAAAACTATCACCTTTGGGCGTCAAACTATCTATAATTGCTCGCGGTGTGGCAATAGGAAATGAACTTGAGTATACAGATGAGGTAACCCTAGGACGTTCTATCATAGATCGTAAGCCATTTAGCTAATAGCAAAAGGGAGATATTTTGTCAATGAAAAGAACAATGAGAATTTTGAAGGTAGAACTATTTGTCGCTGTCATAATATCATTGATTATTGTAGCGCTTTATGAAACGCTCCTACTTCCGGTAGGCGTAGCAGAAAGTAATAAGAATTTAGAGTTCATTTTTTCTTGCATAATGGAACTTCTTACCATATGCTTTATTCCTCTTTCGCTTCGTCTATTTAAGTTCTCAAAAGTGCAGCAGGCTCTAAAGTCTACGCCAGAGAAGTCTTTACTTTTTTGGGGCTCCATTAGAATGTCTCTACTAACTGTTCCAATGGTTATAAATACTATCTTGTATTATTTATTCCAAAATGTTGCCTTTGGATATATGGCAATCGTTGGTCTTATTTGTCTTATTTTTATCTATCCCAGTTGGGGTAGATGTACCTCTGAAGTAACTTTTTCTAAGGAGTGAAACTTTCGGTAATCATAGTAAATTATAATGTCAAGCATTATCTACAACAATGTATAGATAGTGTTAAAAGGGCTACTCAAGATATTGAGACCAAAATTTATGTTGTTGACAATCACTCGCGTGACAATAGCGTTGAATACATAAAGAGAAAGAATAGGGATATAAAAATTATAGCCTCTAAACATAATTACGGCTTCGCACGTGCTAACAATATGGCTATTACACGCTCTAAAAGCGATTATATCCTACTACTTAATCCCGATACCTTCGTTGGAGAAAATACAATAAAAGATTGTCTTGAGTTTATTGAAACTCATCAAAACGTTGGAGGAATAGGGGTTAGGATGCTTAAATGCGATGGTACATCTGCTCGAGAAAGTCGACGTGGCATGCCTACACCGATGGTATCATTTTATAAAATGTGCGGACTATGCTCTCGTTTCCCAAAAAGCAAACGCTTTGGAAAATATTATATGGGTTACCTTCCATGGGATGAGCCTTCAAAAATAGAAGTTATCAGTGGAGCTTTCTTTATGGTGAGCAAGGATGCTCTTGATAAGGTAGGACTTTTGGACGAGGACTTCTTTATGTATGGAGAGGATATAGACCTATCATATAGGCTTCTTAAGGCCGGATATGATAATTGGTACCTCCCAACAAAGATTTTACATTACAAAGGTGAGAGTACCGAGAAATCTTCCTTTAGATACATCCACGTCTTTTATAGAGCCATGATAATCTTCTTTAGAAAGCATTACGGACATCTAGGATTTTGGTTTAGTATACCTATTAAGATTGCCATTTATGTTAGAGCAGCATTTGCTCTTATGAAGATATCTTCTGAGCATATAAGAAAAACACTTGGATTCTTCTCCTATAAAAGAAAGCAAATACCAACGTATTTATTCTTTGGAAGTGAGCAGGCGATTACTAAATGTAGAAGAATTGCTGATAATAACGGACTTACAGCTAAGTTCTTCCGTTGTGAAGAGGCAACTCACCCTTTGGGCCATATTGATTTAATAAACCAAGATGAAATACAGGGTTTAACTTATTTGGTTTACGAT
>JAJQAI010000298.1 GCA_021203915.1 Prevotella sp.
TAATTTATTGGCTAAAATATTGTCAAAATGAAAGTGTTTTTGTATTTTTGCAGGCAAAATGATATTGTAGCCAAGTCTTTATAGGTTTTAAATAAACATAGTATATGGGAAAAGGATTGTATAACGCAAGTTACGAGCATGATGCTTGTGGTGTCGGAATGGTTGTAAATATCCACGGCAATAAGAGCCATGAACTTGTGGATAATGCGCTCAAGGTACTTGAGAATATGCGTCACCGTGGCGCCGAAGGTGCTGACAATAAAACAGGTGATGGTGCTGGCATATTACTACAGATTCCCCATGAGTTTATTCTCTTACAGGGTATACCTGTACCCGAGAAGGGCAAGTATGGAACAGGTCTTGTTTTTCTTCCCAAGGATAAAAAACGTCAGCAGAATATCCTAAGCATAATGATTGAGGAAATAGAACGTGAAGGTCTTTCTCTAATGCACCTACGTAATGTTCCTACAAATCCTAACTGCCTAGGAGAAACAGCTCTTGCGAACGAACCTGACATTAAGCAAATCTTTGTTACAGGAATCACCGATGAGAAGGTGCCTATATTTGAACGCATCCTTTATATTATTAGAAAGAAAATAGAAAAGAGAGTTACAGATGAAGATTTCTATGTTTGTTCACTTTCAAACAAAAATATTGTTTACAAAGGAATGCTCTCTTCTTTGCAACTTCGTCAATATTTTCCAGACCTTACTAATAATTATTTCACAAGCGGTATTGGACTTGTGCACTCACGTTTTTCAACGAACACCTTTCCTACTTGGAGTCTTGCACAACCATTTCGTTTGTTATGCCATAACGGAGAGATAAACACTATCCGTGGTAATCGTGGATGGATGAAGGCTAGAGAAAGTGTCCTTAGCTCAGATGCCCTAGGTGATATTCGAAAGATTACACCTATTGTGCAAGCTGGTATGAGTGACTCTGCAAGCCTTGACAATGTGTTTGAGTTCTTTGTTATGAGTGGTCTTTCTCTGCCTCATGCAATGTCATTGATGGTTCCAGAGAGCTTTAACGATAAAAATCCTATAAGCGAGGATCTTAAGGCTTTCTATGAATATCATTCTATACTTATGGAGCCATGGGATGGTCCTGCAGCCCTGCTTTTTAGCGATGGACGTTATGCCGGAGGTATGCAGGATCGTAATGGTCTTCGCCCAGCTCGCTATACGATAACCAAAAAAGATATGATGGTGGTCGCAAGTGAGGTTGGTGTAATGGACTTTGACCCCACTGAGATAGCCGAGAAAGGGCGACTTCAGCCAGGTAAAATACTCCTTGTGGATACTCAAGAGGGTAAGATATACTATGATGGTGAAATTAAAGAACGCCTTGCTTCAGAGCACCCATATCGTCAATGGCTATCAACAAATCGTATACAGCTAGAGAAACTAAAGAGTGGAAGAAAAATATCCAATGCTGTTAATGACTTACTTCGTTATGAGCTAATGTTTGGATATGGTGCTGAGGATATTGATAATACAATTATTCCAATGTGTGTCAACGCTCAAGAACCTACTGCTGCGATGGGTAATGATACCCCACTTGCTGTTTTGAGCGATCGTCCACAGGTGTTCTTTAACTATTTCCGCCAACAATTCGCACAGGTGACAAATCCTGCGATAGATTCAATACGTGAGAGTTTAGTTATGTCCTTAACCGAATATATCGGTAGGGTAGGTACCGGAATTCTTCGTCCTGATAAGACGAACTGTAAGATGGTGCGTCTTCCACACCCAATACTTAATAACACTCAACTAGACATCCTTTGCAATATTCGTTATAAAGGATTTAATACAGTTAAGTTACCAATTTTGTTTGAGTGCTCTAAGGGAGAGTCTGGTCTAAGACATGCTCTAGATGATTTATGTAAAAAGGCAGAAAGTAGTGTTGATGAAGGGTACAACTATATAATCCTCTCTGATCGTGATATAGACGAGCAACATGCTGCTATACCATCTTTATTGGCCGTGAGTGCAGTACATCACTATCTCATCTCTGTAGGAAAGAGAGTGCAGACTGCCCTTATTGTTGAAAGTGGTGAGATAAGGGAGACCATGCACGCTGCCTTGCTGCTTGGCTATGGCGCATCGGCTATATGCCCTTGGATGACATTTGCCATCCTTGATGACCTAGTAAAAAGAGGTAAAGTACAAGAAAATTACGAGACAGCTGAGAAAAATTACATTGAAGCCATTAAGAAAGCCTTGCTAAAGATAATGGCAAAGATGGGTATTTCTACCATACGTTCTTATCGTGGCGCTAAAATATTTGAAAGTATAGGACTTTCAGAGAGTCTTCTTAGAACGTATTTTGGTACAGAGGTATCAACCATTGGTGGAATTGGGCTTCATACAATAGCACGTGATGCTATTGCAATGCATGATGAGGGATTCTCTTCTAAAAGAGAAACTGACTTCCTTCCTAATTTAGGACAATTTCATTTCCGCAAGGATGGTATCATTCATGCTTGGAATCCAGAAACAATAGCAACCCTGCAGCTTGCCACTCGTACGGGTAATTATCAAAAATTTAAGGAATTTACTCATCTTGTAGATGAAAAAGCGCATCCTATCTTTATCCGTGATAATTTTGAATTTTCTTCGAAACGCAAATCAATAAGCCTCGATAGTGTAGAGCCCGTAGAAAGTATAGTTAAGCGTTTCGTTGTTGGAGCGATGAGCTTTGGAGCGCTAAGTAAAGAGGCTCACGAGGCAATAGCCTTAGCTATGAATAAACTAGGGACGCGTTCAAATACGGGAGAAGGAGGCGAAGACAATGAGCGTTTCCACTCAACATTTAACGGAATTTCTTTATCTAGTAAAACCAAGCAAATTGCCTCAGGTCGTTTCGGTGTTACAACAGAATATTTGGTTAATGCTGAGGAAATACAGATTAAAGTAGCTCAAGGAGCTAAACCTGGTGAAGGAGGTCAGTTACCTGGATTCAAGGTTGATAAAATTATTGCAAAGACACGTCATTCTATACCAGGAATATCGCTGATATCTCCACCGCCACATCATGATATATACTCAATTGAGGATTTGGCACAACTTATATTTGACTTAAAGAATGTCAATCCAAAGGCAGCTGTAAGTGTTAAGTTAGTAGCTGAGAGTGGTGTAGGCACGATAGCAGCCGGTGTTGCTAAAGCAAAGGCCGACCTAATAGTAATCTCTGGTGCAGAGGGTGGTACAGGTGCTTCACCTGCCTCTAGTATGCGCTTTGCTGGTATTTCACCTGAGATTGGTATTAGTGAAACGCAGCAAACACTAGTTAAAAATGGTCTTCGTGGTCAAGTAAGACTGCAAGTGGATGGACAACTTAAAACAGGAAGAGATATAATCCTAATGGCCATGCTTGGAGCAGAAGAGTTTGGCTTTGGAACTTTAGCCCTAATTGTTCTAGGTTGTGTGATGATGCGTAAGTGTAATCTTAATACCTGTCCCCTTGGTGTTACTACCCAAGATGACGAACTACGCAAGCGCTTTATAGGTAAGTATGAATATCTAGTAAACTACTTTACATTCCTAGCTGAGGAAGTGCGTGAATATCTAGCTTTCTTAGGATATGAAAAGTTTGAAGATATTGTTGGTCATACAGAGCTATTAAAGAAAAAGGAGATGCCCAAATATAGTAAGCAATCCCTCCTAGACTTTGACCGCCTATTCTTTAAAGAGGAGGCAAGTTGCTCACTTTATCATACTATTGACATCCCTCACGATGATCTTGATAACATACTTGATAGGCAATTAATGCGCTCGGCTTCCAAGTCAATAGATGGTGGTGAGGAAGTAAGCCTTGACTATGCCATTAAAAATACTGATCGTGCCGTTGGAACTATGCTTTCTGGAGAAATAGCAAAGAAGTATGGCGAAGCAGGACTTCCTAACTCTACGATAAACGTTAAATTTAAGGGTTCTGCAGGACAAAGCTTCGGAGCTTTCTTGGTAAAAGGCATTGAATTTAAGTTAGAAGGTGAGACCAATGATTATTTCGGTAAAGGTCTTAGTGGTGGTCGTATAGCTATTCTGCCACCGGTACGTAGCAATTTTAATGCTGAAGATAATATAATCGCAGGTAATACTGGACTTTATGGGGCAACAAGTGGTGAACTTTACGTTAATGGTAAAGTCGGAGAGCGCTTTGGTGTTAGAAATTCCGGTGCTGTTGCAGTTATCGAGGGTGCAGGTGATCACTGTTGTGAGTATATGACCGGTGGACGCGTTGTCGTTCTTGGTGAGACAGGACGTAACTTTGCAGCTGGTATGAGCGGAGGTGTAGCTTACGTATGGGATAAGAATCACGACTTTGATTACTTCTGCAACATGGATATGGTAGAGATAAACTTGGTTGAGGAAAGTAGTTACCGTAAGGAACTTCACGAACTTGTTCGTCAACACTATCTATATACAGGTTCTAAATTAGCTCGCACGATGCTTGATGATTGGAATCGTTACATAGAGGAGTTTATACAAGTTGTTCCAATAGAGTACAAGCGTGTTCTACAGGAAGAACAAGTAAAAAAGTTGCAGCAAAAGATTGCAGATATGCAGCGTGATTATTGATTTTAACACATCAAGTTTAAAAAAATCTCTTATGTCAAAAGCAAAGTTGAAAAAGTTTCTTCTCACTATGCAAAAAGATGAAATAATTGAAGTCATCTTGGAGCTATATTCTGCAAGAAAGGGGGCAAAGGAGTATTTAGACTTTTATGTGGAGCCCAACGAAAAGGAAAAACTTCAAGAGTATAAACATATTATTCAACAAGAGTTTTATCCAAGTGGAAGAAGGGAACCAAAGTTTCGTTTTTCAGTTTGTAGAAAGGCCATTTCAGATTTCAAGAAACTTAAACCTTCAGTAGAGGCTCTTGCCGAACTCATGGTTTTTTATATGGAAAAAGCATGTAAAATTACCCATGATTATGGTGATTTGTGGGAACAGTATTATGACGCTGTAGAAGGAAATTTTGAAAAGACTCTGAAATTTATAAAGGTAAATAATTTATGGGATAAATTTGACTCTCGACTTCTGAAATGTGTTGACTGGGCAAGTGGTAGTGGATGGGGATTCTCCGATAGCATAGCAGGCTTATATGATGAGGTAAAAGAGTCATAAAATAAGAAGAAAAATGGGAAATCCGAAAGCATTTTTGACAATACGCCGTAAAGAGGCTGGCTATAGGCCTTTACATGATCGCATTCTAGATTATGGTGAGGTGGAGCAAACACTTAATTCCAATGATAGAAAACTGCAGGCTTCTCGTTGTATGGATTGTGGTGTTCCTTTCTGTCATTGGGCATGTCCTTTAGGTAACAAGGCTCCAGAATGGAATGATGCCTTATATAAGGGAGATTGGGAACTAGCCTATCGTTTGCTTAATTCTACTAATGACTTCCCCGAATTTACAGGTAGAGTATGCCCTGCCCTATGCGAGAAAGCATGTGTGCTTAATTTAACAGATCATGAGCCAACTACAAATCGTGAGAACGAAGGGGCAATAACTGAATATGCTTTTAAAGAGAATTATATTCGCTTGCATAGCCCAAAGCGCAATGGTAAGAAAGTAGCTGTCATCGGTAGCGGTCCTGCCGGATTAGTCGCTGCAAATAGATTAAACTTAAGAGGATACTTTGTAACTGTGTTCGATAAAAATGAGGGCGCAGGTGGACTCTTGCGTTATGGTATTCCTAACTTCAAATTAAATAAAGCTGTTATCGATCGCCGCATTAATGTACTAGAGAAAGAAGGAATCGTTTTTAAGTATAATCAGATGATTGACTTAAATGAACTTCCCAAAGGTTTTGATGCTTATGTTATTGCTACGGGAACTCCAACGGCTCGTGATTTAAATATTCCTGGTCGTGACCTTCAAGGTGTTTATCTTGCCCTTGAAATGCTTGCTCAACAAAATAGGATATTAGCTGGAAAAGAGTTTAAGAAATCTGAACTCGTGACGGCAAAGGGTAAAGATGTACTTGTAATCGGTGGAGGTGATACAGGAAGTGACTGTATTGGAACAGCCCACCGTCAAGGATGTAAGAGTGTGACTCAGATAGAGATTATGCCAAAACCCGTGGAAGGTCCAGATGATCCCGAGAACCCATGGCCAGCATGGCCTAGAACCCTAAAGACGACTTCAAGTCACGAAGAAGGATGTGTGCGTCGTTGGAATCTTAACTCCTTAAGATTTATAGGTAAGGATGGAAAACTTACTAGTGTAGAGGTTCAGGAGGTTACTTGGTCGCGCGAGGAAACAACTGGTAAGATGGTAATGAAACCAAAAGGTAAACCAGAAATTATAAATGCCGACATTGTGCTACTTGCAATGGGCTTTTTAAGACCTGAATTACCTAAATTTCCAAACAATGTGTTTGTAGCTGGCGATGCTGCAAGTGGAGCTTCACTAGTGGTACGTGCTATGGCAAGTGGCAAAGATGCAGCTTTAAAGGTTGATAATTATCTTTCTAAATAAGACGCCTTAAAGGACTTCATCCACTTTTTCGTCATGAAGGAAAT
This sequence comes from Prevotella sp., assembly GCA_021203915.1. GTDB lineage: Bacteria > Bacteroidota > Bacteroidia > Bacteroidales > Bacteroidaceae > Prevotella. Next base: position 6,538 of record JAJQAI010000298.1, read on the forward strand.
GGGGGATAAGTGGAATTTTCTGAAAATTAAAACAAAGACCTATTTTATAGGTCTTTTTCATGTTTTTAAGTAGATGATCATAATATCCCTTACCTCTACCTAAACGATTACCTTTAGTATCAAACGCCATCCCAGGAATTACTGCAAGGTCTATGGTTTCTAAATCCTCAAGTGCTTTAGCCGTTGGCTCCATTATGCTAAAAGGTCCTTCTTTTAGAAGGTCTAAGCCCTCAAATTTTGCTAATTCCATCCTTTTATTTTCTATTATACGAGGAAGGAAGATTTCTTTTCCTTTTTGCTTTAAAGATAGAATTGCTCCAAGTGTATCAACTTCATCTTTTAAAGGGAAATACATTAAGATTCTTTTTGCCTTTACTATCTTAGGATGTAAGAGTAGTTTTTCGATAATGGGGCGAGACAAATCTTTTAGTTCTTCAAAAGAGAATTTTCTTTTTTCACCTCGTATTTTTTCCCGTAAGCAGTCTTTGTCCATAATTAAGATGCCTTATTTAGATTAAGACTATCTGCTTGTTCTGTTTTTTTGGGGAAGGCTGCATTTTCCTTAAACACCTCGAGAGCTTTCTTTATAACATTATCATCTGTATTGAGATACTCAATCCAAGCAGATTCATCCATAATATTATAGATAATTCTACTATCCAAATACCTCTGAAGTAAGTTGTGCGATTTGGCTATCATAAGGTTACGTCTTTGCAGACCATGTTTATCTGCATAGGAAGCAAACTTATCAACAAGATTTTGCTTATCAAGATATTTAGCTAATTCTACTTCGGAGGTAAACTCGCTAAGTTTAGCTCTATTTTCATCGGTGTATATGAAAGCATATTGAAGAATTAGTCCACTCATGCTAGCTTCCTTGAAATAGGATGTCATGCCAATGGTGTCCTCAGGAACGAATATATCAGGAGTTATGCCACCACCACCATATACTGTGCGACCAATACTCGTGTGATATTCAGGTCCAGAGTGTTTTATGCTATCTTGGGAGAAAAATTCTCCATGTTGATATCTTGTAAGCAGGTCTTCAGCGTAATCATCGCCCTTATCATATGGTTTTTGTATACAACGTCCTGATGGTGTATAATAGCGTGCTATAGTGAGTCGTATCATTGAGCCATCGTGGAAACCAATCTGTTGTTGTACAAGACCTTTTCCAAAAGATCTTCTACCTATGATAGTTGCACGGTCATTATCCTGCATTGCTCCGGCAAAAATCTCCGATGCAGATGCTGAGCCCTCGTTTATAAGTACAACCAGTGGTATTTTTTGATAACTTCCTCTACCATCACTTCTATAGTCATGTCGAGGATCTTTGCGTCCTTCGGTGTATACAATGAGTTTATTCTTTGGTAGGAATTCGTTGGCAATCTGTGTAGCTGCAGTAAGATAACCTCCTGTATTATCTCTAAGGTCAATAACTAGGTTACTAAAACCTTCTTGAGAGAGTTTGGCTAGAGCTATAAGCATCTCGGCATAAGTATTCTCACCAAAATTCTTTATTTTTATATATCCTGTTTGCTTATCAAGCATATAAACAGCACTTATGCTCTTTTGTGGAATATCACCGCGGGTGACGGTAAATTCTTTGATATCCTTTTGTCCGTAGCGAATAACACCAATTGTTACTTTGGTATCTTTGGGACCTTTAAGTTTACTCTTTGCTGAAGATTCTGTAACTACTTTTCCTACAAAAGGCTCTCCGTCAATGCTTACAATCTTGTCTCCTGCTAGAATGCCAGCCCTTTCAGCAGGACCATTTTTTATCACGCCTTGAACATGTATAGTATCATCTCTAATGACGAATTCAATACCAACGCCAGAGAATGAACCCTTAAGATCATCGGTAACTTGTTGAACGTCATCTGCACTTATATATATAGAATGTGGATCAAGATCCGCAAGTATTAGTGGTATTGCTTGTTCAACTAAAGAATCAATGTCCACTGGATCCACATATTGATCATCAATAATGTGTAGCAGGTTGTTTAACCTGTTACTTCCTGAGTTTATGATATTTAGACGATTGCCTAAAAAATGATTAGCGTAGAAAGTTCCCACAATAATACCTAGCACAACACAAAGTGCCATAATTAGGGGCATCATGCGGTTTGACTTATTCTGGCTCATGATTGTCTATGTTTATATATATAACTTCAATCTTTGCCCTTTTAAGTAAATTAATACCATCCTCAAGGCGATATTTCTCTCCATATACAACTCTTTTTATGCCCGCTTGAATAATTAGCTTGGAGCATTCTATGCAGGGTGAGGCGGTAACATATAGTGTGGAGCCTTCACTATTGTTTGAGCTTCTAGCAAGTTTGGTTATTGCATTTGCCTCAGCGTGTAGGACGTATGGCTTGGTAAGATTATTCTCATCCTCACAAACGTTCTCAAAACCACTTGGTGTACCATTGTAACCATCGCTGATAATCATTTTATCTTTGACAACTAGTGCACCAACTTTTCTTCTTTGACAATAGCTATTCTCCGCCCAAATGCGTGCCATACGCAAGTAGCGTTTGTCAAGTAGAAGTTGTTTTTCTTTATCGTCCATCTTTTTTGGGGCTTTATTTACTTTCTCGTCTTTTTCCCTTTTATACCATCTCTTAAAAGTAGTGCATCAACATTTGGCTCACCCCCTCTAAAACGTTTATATAGGGTCATTGGATGCTCAGTACCACCCTTAGACAAAATATTTTGACGAAAACTTTTGGCTATTTTGCGATTAAAGATACCATGATGCTTAAAAACGCTAAAGACATCTGCAGCCAAGACTTCCGCCCATTTATAGCTATAATAACCCGAAGCATACCCTCCTGCCATAATATGGCTAAATTGTACTGTCATGCATGTCTGTTTGAGTTGCTTTCCTATTATTGCTTTCTGCCAAGCCTTTTTCTCAAAACTTATAATATCTTCATTGAATTTATCTTTCAAAGTGTAATATGCCATATCCAAAAGCCCAAGACTTACTTGTCTTAAGCAGTCGCTAGCGGCCATAAAATTCCGACTTTTTACAATGCGGTCAACTATTTCAT
>JAJQAI010000208.1 GCA_021203915.1 Prevotella sp.
GATCTAGAATATAGCGAGCTGAAACTGCGGATAAGTACTCAACATACTTATCGTAGAGCATTTTTTGAGAATTAGAATCCCCACGGCTAATCCCGAGTAAAATGTCCGCTTCGTTTTTAGACTTATCCTGCATCAACTGTTGAAGAAAAAAGACCGCAAGCCCTAGATTTAGCTTAAGGGTGTACGGCCTTTGCTTGAGATACAACTAAATTAAAACCAGGTCACTCATTTTAGGCGAGAGCCATAAATACCCATATCTTGAGGTGCTCCTCGAGTGAGATATTTTGTTTGTATATTTTCAAATATTACAGTCTTTTGACCACTAAAAGAGTTATACTTTAGTGTTATATTAACGCTTTCGGATGTCTCAACGGGTAAATCTGCAAGCTTAAATGCAACAACGCCATTCCCCCAAGAGCCTATAACATCCCCAAAGGCATTATGCCTAAACTCAACCTCATATGGGTCATCGGGATTTACTCCCGTTAAAAGATTTACACTATGCGCTATGGAGTTATTTCCCCAAACCGTACTAAAATATAGCGTTATATAACCATCCTCAACAACATTTATCCAACTTGGTATAATCTCTATAGGGTCATTTCCATAGTCTATAGAATTGTTTTCTTCAGAGTATGGGATTGATTTTTTAGTGAGCATGCTATCCACATAATTAAGACGAACACTAATAGTATAATCATCGTTTACTTTATCCACCTCGGTGAAATTAATAAAAGCACGAACTTCCTTTTGACCATAGGGTGGATTAGTTACATTGGTAGCATAAAGCGTCGTGGTATCATCAAGTTGCATATAAAAAGCATCTTCTGAAAGTGGCTTAATGGTAACAGTAGCATTAGGACCATAGTAAACCCAATAGCCCACGTCATCATCATCGTTGCAGGAATAAAGCGTAGTGGCAACAAGGAAAATAATTAAATAAAAAAACAATCTATTATTTTTCATACAACTTTAGGCAAAGTCTTTTATTCTTTAAATAAAGTAAAAGAAGAAATATTGCATGATAAAAGGAAGAGTTTTTCTCTTTTGTTGTCGCTCTAAACACGCAAAAAAATTATTTCTTAACCGAATCGGTTTGAATATCTTCAAGGGAACCAGTAATGGGGTCAAGCCTAACTGTTGTAAAATACTTTTTCCCAAAGAGATCCTCATTAAGGGCTTCTACCCGACCAAACTGCGAGGAATAAACCTCAGAGGAAGAATATAATTTGTTACCATCAAGGAGACTAACCTTTATTTTCCCTGGCACATTTACAAATATACCATAGTCTTCTATACTTTTTTTATTAATATTGAGTAGATTGTCTTGTATTTGTTGTGTGATGCCTAAATCTTCAACGCTTACAAAAAATGGTCTTCCTCCTAAGTCATCATCATCGGTAAAGCCCATCCACTTTGAAAAGCGGAATAGTAGAGATTTGGGCATAAGCTTAGAGGGGATAAAACCAATGGTGTTCTCTATGGTGTCTTTTTGAGTAACACCAGTAAATAACTGCATAAGTGCAGCTTCTTTAGTATCTAGCTCTTTTAGCATTATGCGTAGTTGTTCACCATCACCAGGCATAAATTCCGCTTGACCTTTGCTAAGTAAAGATTTGCTTTCACGTATGTCATAAATTTCAGCAGCACATAGCTCAGCCATCTTAGCTGAACTTCCAGAAGAAAGAATTTCCTCCGACATATACTCTCTTGGGTTTAATTCTTTAGCCTTAGCACTAGGAGTAAAACTTTTGGGCTTTTCCGTTTTTTTTGCATCAGTATTTATAGCTGCTAGCGTTCCATTGTTGTTAAGATCAAGGGCTTGAATATTGTGTTTAGCATCTGTGGGCGCAACATAAGACTTAGATGTATCACGTTCTGCCTCACAATAGGATTTAATATCTATAAGACGATAAGTAACTGATGGCTTCGAGCTAACGCCTGAAAGTTTGAGGTATTTCTCAGCATATATTGAAAAATCACCTGGCGTATATGTTGTCTTCTCAGAAAGAATTGTAAAATTGATTTTGGTTAAAGGAAGATAATATCCTGTACCTTCTAATTCTGAGGCAGTTTTTTGTGCTAATATATGGATTGGAAATCCTATCATAAGAAAAGCACAAAACGAGAAGAATAAGCGCTTATTTATCATTAGATAAAAGGTTTAATATTTATAAATTATTTTTCTTTATATCAATATGTTATATTTATCAAAAATTAGTTGCTAAGCATTTTAAATGCCTTGGGCAAAAAAGTTACGATATCGCTTGCAATAAGACTTTCAGCACCAAGAGCATCTAAGGCTAAGTCTCCTGCAAGACCATGAATATACATGCCCAGCATGCAAGCATCCCCTTGGGAATAACCTCTAGCTAAAAAGGCAGTTATAATACCAGTTAATACATCTCCGCTACCAGCGGTAGCCATACCGGAGTTTCCTGTTGGGTTAAGCACAACATCGCCATCTGGAAGACAAAGGGCTGAATAATGGCCTTTAATGATAATATATGCCTTAAATTGTTGTGCCATCTCACGAGCAGCAGTTAAGCGCTCATAAGTATCACTAAAATTACCACCTGAAAGACGATCAAACTCCTTTGGATGAGGGGTAAGAATAACATTTTTTGGTAGTTGCTGTACCCAGGCTCTATGGCTAGAGAGAATATTAAGTGCATCAGCATCAAGCACAATGGGTACATTAGAGCGCCTTATTTGAGATATTAGCGCAATTGAAGAATATTCTTGATACCCCAAACCTGGACCAATACCAATAGCATTATACTTTGAGGTGTCTATTGCCTCGGTAACATAGTTCTCATCCTTATCAATACTAATGATGGCCTCAGGAACTGAAACCTGCATAATACCAACGTTTTTCTTTGGAGTATGAACAGTGAGCTTCCCTACTCCACTTCTTAAGCACGCCTTAGCAGAAAGTATAGCAGCCCCTGCCATACCATAGCTTCCTGCAACTATGAGAGCATGTCCCATATTACCTTTATGGGCAAAGTCATCACGACGCAACATAAAGTTACGTATCTCTGTTTTTTCAAGGATGCGATATGAAGAGGGTATCTTTTCAATACCTTCCTTGCTAAGCTGAATGTCTAGAACCTTTACCTCGCCCAAGAACTCTTGATTCTCAGCAAAAAAGAAAGAAAGTTTCTTCGTTTGAAGAGTTAGTGTTAGATCAGCCTTTATAATATTGGCTCTTACATTGTAAGTATTATCCTCGGTCATAAGGCCAGATGGAACATCAATACTTACAACTGTAGCGTTTGACTTGTTGATATACTTAACTAGCGAAGAAAAACCACCGGTAAGAGGTTTGTTAAGACCTGAGCCGAAAAGACCATCAATAACTAGCATTCCACGCTCTAGTTTAGGTGGCTCAAATTCATTTGTTACTTCTTGAAAATTCTTGATGGTTTTCGTCTCTACAACTCTTCGCTTATTTTCAGCACAATCAGGCGATAGCTTCCCTTTAGAGTTAAACAAAAAGACATTTACCTTATAGCCTCTTTCAGAGAGCATTCTAGCAACGGCCAAGCCATCGCCACCATTATTTCCCGGACCAGCGAAGACCTGAACGGGTGTAGAATTTCCCCATTTTTCACAAATGGCTTCGGTCAAGCATCTAGCGGCACGTTCCATCAAGTCGATAGAAGAAATAGGCTCTTTTTCTATCGTATACTTGTCTAGCTCTTTTGTTTGGGTTGAAGTAAATATCTTCATCACATGCAAAAATACTAAATTAATACCATCACTGATTATTGTTTAGTGGAATTTTATTAATTTTGCGCAAAACTGAGGAAAATGGATACAGTAATAATCCATGGCAAGGCATTTAAGATTGCGTACACTGAGCAAGAGATTCTTAATGCCGTAAAAAAAATAGCAGACCGCATTAATCGGGATATGGCAGGAAAAAATCCACTGTTCTTAGCCGTACTTAATGGCGCATTCGTCTTTGCTGCTGATTTGCTTAGAATGATTACCATACCTTGTGAGATTTCATTTGTAAAATTAGCCTCCTATCAAGGTACGCTATCAACTGGTAAAATAAAAGAAGTTATAGGTATTAATGAAGATCTTACCAATCGAACGGTGGTAATCTTAGAGGATATCGTAGAATCGGGATTCACAATGAAACGCATGATGGAAACACTTGGAACGCGTAATCCTAAATCTATTCATGTGTGTACACTTTTGCACAAGCCAGATCGTCTTGAAGTAGATATAAATATGGAATATATAGCCATGAAGATTCCAAATAACTTTATTGTTGGCTATGGACTAGACTATGATGGTCAAGGACGCAACTTACGAAACATTTACTCCATAATAGAGGAATAAAAAAGAAGAAAAATATGAAGAATATCGTTATTTTCGGTGCACCAGGCTCAGGTAAGGGCACGCAAAGCGACATGATAATTGATAAGTATGGACTTTACCATATTTCAACAGGTGATGTGCTCCGCCAGGAAATAAAAGATTCCACTGAACTTGGTAAAATAGCAAAATCATATATTGACCAAGGACAACTCATACCCGATGAGTTAATGATAGATATCCTTGCCACAAAATATGATTCTTTAGGTGACGACCATGAAGGTGTTATCTTTGATGGTTTTCCTCGCACTATAGCTCAGGCTGAAGCGCTAAAGGATATGATGGAAAAGCGTGGCCATAAAATATCAGCAATGATAGAGTTAGATGTCCCCGAGGATGAACTCACCGTTCGGTTAATAAACAGAGGAAAACAAAGTGGTCGCTCTGATGATAATGAAGAGACAATAAAAAAACGTCTAGATGTTTACAGCTCTCAGACATCCCCACTTGTTGAATGGTATGACAAAGAAGGTATACATTTTAAAGTTGATGGTGTTGGTGAGTTAGAACGTATCTTTGCTGACATTTGTGAGATATTAGAAGACGTATAAAAATTTTTTAGTTTTTTAGGTGATTATAAACGCTTTCGAAGCCTAAACAAAAAGTGACTCTACTATGAGCGAGACAAATTTTGTAGACTTTGTTAAGATTTGCTGCCGCTCGGGCAAGGGTGGTAGAGGCTCTATGCATCTAAAGAGAATCAAGTACAACCCTTACGGAGGTCCTGATGGTGGTGATGGAGGCCGAGGAGGAAACGTATACTTAAGAGGCAACCACAACTATTGGACTCTTTTGCACCTAAAATATCAACGTCACGTATTTGCTGAGCATGGAGGTAATGGTAGTCATGACCTTAGGCATGGTCAAGATGGTGAGGATAAGTATATTGATGTACCTTGTGGAACTGTGGTCTACAATGCCGAAACAGGGAAGTATATCTGCGATGTAACCTATGATGGACAAGTTATTCTACTTGTTCAAGGTGGACGTGGCGGACTAGGTAACTACCAATTTCGTACTTCTACCAATCAAGCCCCTCGTTACGCTCAACCAGGAGAGCCAATGAGAGAACTTAATGTAATACTTGAGCTTAAACTTCTAGCTGATGTGGGTCTTGTAGGCTTTCCAAATGCAGGAAAATCAACACTTCTTTCTACAGTTTCTAGTGCACATCCAAAAATAGCAAACTATCCGTTTACTACGCTTGAGCCTTCACTTGGTATCGTTGAATATCGTGATAGACAGTCATTTGTTATGGCGGATATTCCAGGTATCATTGAGGGAGCCAGTCAAGGTAAAGGACTTGGACTACGTTTTTTAAGACATATTGAACGTAACTCCCTTTTACTGTTTCTAGTTCCAGGAGATACCGATGATATTAAACGAGAATATGAAATTTTACTTGGTGAGCTTAAAAGTTTTAACCCCGAAATGCTTTCTAAGGCTAGAGTTTTAGCCGTCACAAAGTGTGACTTGCTCGATGAAGAACTCATCGATATGCTTAAAGCAAGCATACCTGAGGACATACCTATAGTATTTATTTCCTCTATCACCGGTTATGGTATTACTGAGCTAAAGGATGTCCTATGGGCAGAACTTAATAGTGAAAGCAATAAACTTCAAGGAATAATGACGGAAGAAAGTATTGTTCATAAAGATAAAGACCTTAAGAACTTACCTCAAGCAATCGATGAGGAAGATGAAGAAATTCTTTCTGAAGATGACTTGGAATTTTTTGATGTAGATTAACTTTTCACGTCCTTTTTCCCTTCTTTTTATGATAGTAGAATATAATATAGCCGATGGTGTAACTGCCTTTAGTACTACGCGCCATGGTGGTGTTGGAAAGGGACCTTATGAGAGTTTTAACATAAACTCTTTTTGTGGGGATGATCCCAAAGTAGTTGAAAAGAACAAAGAGCTTTTATGCCAAAAAATAGGTATTTCAAAGGACGTTATCTTTATGCCACATCAAGTGCATAAAGATAGTGTTCTAAGGATTGTAGATAGCCATCTTTCTTTATCTAAAGAAGAACGAAGTTTTCTTCTTGAAGGTAAAGATTCCCTTATTACCAACTTAAAAAATATTTGTATTGGCGTATCAACGGCAGATTGTGTTCCTATTTTACTTTATGACAAAAAGAATAAAGCCGTTGCAGCTATTCATGCTGGTTGGCGTGGAACAGTTAAACGAATTGCTCAAAAGACTATTAAAGAAATGAAGCTTTCGTTTAATACCTTTGAAGAGGATTTGCTTGCAGTTATTGGGCCTTGCATATCACTAAAGGCGTTTGAGGTTGGTGATGAGGTGTGGGAAGAATTCTTTTCCTCTGGTTTTGATATGGAAAAGATAGCCTTAAGAAAAGACAAATGGCATATAGATCTGCCTCTTTGTAACAAATTACAACTTAAGGAAATGGGAGTTAAAGAAAGTAATATAACATTAAGTGGTATATGCTCCTATATGAATACTCAAGATTTTTTTTCAGCTCGAAGGATGGGCATAAATTCTGGTAGAACTTTTACAGGAATTATCCTTCGATAAGGGTCTCTATTTTAGAAAGAAGTTCTAATGAGCCTCCATGAATAGCAACGCGGAAAAACTCTTGATCTAAAACTCCTTTTATTACATAATAGTCTGCCTCTATTTTAAAAAAAGGTTTTTTAAGCTTATCCATAAGGATAAAAGAGCCAAGGGACCTTAAAGATAGAACAAACTCCCGAGTTGTTACACCATCTATGTAATAATCAAAGGCTACCCAACCTGCCTCTACACATCTTTCTCGGGATTCTACACGATTTATTATCTTCATTATAAGCTCAGGGTTATCTCATTAATTGCATTAATAAAAGCTTGAATATCCTCCCTAGAGGTTAAGTCGGAAATGCTAACTCTAATGGTTCCCTCTTCTTGGGTTTTAAGGGCACGATGAATAAGTGGAGAGCAATGAAGTCCTGTACGAACAGTAATGCTATAGGCATTCTCTAAAATATAACCTACATCCTTTGCCTTTAAACCCATTATATTTAAGCTAACTAGGGGCCCAAGATTTTCAGTTTCATTTCCATAGATTATAATCTTGGGATTTTTCTTTAGCTCACTATAAAGAAAAAGCATCTTCTTTTTTTCATCGAGGAAAATGTTTTCTACACCTCTTTTTAATGTGTACTCTATGCCTGCATTTAGACCAATGATACCAGGAATATTCTGCGTGCCCACCTCATATTCAAAATCTTTTGGGTCAGTATATAACAACTGTCTACTATCTCTTCCTGTTCCACCATAAAGCATGGGAGAAAAAAAGAGCCCCTCTCTTACATAGTATCCACCAGTTCCTTGAGGGCCAAAAAGGGCTTTGTGACCAGTGAAAGCCATGATGTCAATACCCCAAGAATCAATATCAATTGGTATACATCCAGCGCTTTGTGATACATCTAGCATAAAAAGGAATCCATAGCTACGGGCTATCTTTCCAATTGCTTTAGCATCTTGAATAGCTCCCGTTACGTTTGAGCAATGGTTAATAACTATGAGTCCTGAATATGCGCTATTTTTATCTTTCTTTTTTGAAGCTTCTAGAACTATCTTTTCTAAAGAATCTAAATCAACTTTTCCTCTTTCATTGCAGTCTACTATATGAAGATTACCTCTAGTTTCTTCACTATTAAAAAGTGGACGAAGAACACTATTGTGCTCAGTTGAGGTAACGACAATGGGTGTTTTTTCAAGCTCAAGTCCAAAGAAAATCCTATTAATGGCATCTGTAGCTCCTGATGAAAAAAATATTCTATTTGTCTTTTTTATACCAAGAAGTTTTCCAAGGTTTTTTTTGCAGGTTTCTAAAGAATCATCCTCTCCTCTTTTAGAGCCAGAGCGAAATTGATTCTCAGGCGGAGACAAAAGCGAGGAATTTATAGCATCAATAACCGATTTAGGCTTTGGAAATGATGTTGCAGAGTTATTCAAGTAAACCATTAACTTTTTTTGTTATATTGGTGTATATCAATATATTATATAACCTATAAATAATATGATGGGTACGCACACTATGCACGCACCCACAAAAAAGAAAAAAAGTTTTTTCGACTCTTTTAGTATTACTTATTTTTTAGCGTGCTTAAAAAACTAAAATATTGCACGTTTATCCCTCAAGGACATTAAAGTGCATTACTTCGGATAAATCCTTTAGCATCTTCAAGTAATCACCAAAGATTAAAACCTGATGATGTCCAAAGCCTGCCAAATTATGCATATACCTACGCGCATCGTCCATTTCAATATAATAATATGGACTGCAATAAACATCAACAAACTCTGAGCGTAAAACCTTACCAACTTTTAAACATATGGTATCGGCCTGAGGGTTAAAGCGTCCCAAGGTAACATAGTCAGAGGTGTTTTCAACGAAGTCAATTTGCAGTTTTCCACCAAAGCCTTGACCTGTGAAGGCCCATAACTTATATTTAAGTGGCTTTGTTCCATAGCCATTCATGCATAGAGCAGGAACGGCATGGTGAATACGCAAAAGTTCATCAGTTTCATGATTAGGATTACCCATAAATGCTGGGCGATAAGCTGCGTACTGCATTATGGCCATGGCAAGCAGAGCGTTTAGGTCTTCCTCGCAGCCACTTGGTATACCCTCACCCTTAAGAAGTGAATGACATGTACAAGGGGTAAACTTACGATTCTGAGGTATTTCTGAGGTGCAAAGCTCATGACAAGCTGTTGAGAAAGCATTGCAGTCATAGACATCCATCATCTTTTTGGCAGCTAAATAGTACTTTATGTCATTTACGAACCACTCTTTATTCACCTTAGTATCAAGAGAACCACCTATAATCTTTTCAGCAATTGGACGGGCCTCCTCGTCGGTAATTTGGTCCATATACTTAAAGATTTCATAGAAAGGCAGTTTTACGATTTCCATACCATAACGCTGACGTATTAGTTCAGGATCACGTATAAGGCTC
>JAJQAI010000132.1 GCA_021203915.1 Prevotella sp.
CTTATGCTACATTAGATAGCGCAGGTATGGACCTACGTGCCAATATTGATGAGCCCATATCCCTAAAGCCAATGGAAAGAAGACTTATACCTACTGGGCTATATATTGCTCTTCCTAAAGGATATGAGGCACAGGTTCGTCCAAGAAGCGGGCTAGCCCTAAAGCATGGTATTACAGTACTGAACACTCCAGGAACTATTGATGCAGACTATCGTGGTGAGGTTATGGTACTGCTAGTAAATTTCTCTCAAGATGAATTCATCATTAATGATGGAGAGCGTATCGCTCAAATGATTGTTGCAAAACACGAAACAGTGGATTTCATAAAAGTTGAAGTACTTGACGAAACAGAGCGTGGCCAAGGAGGCTATGGTCATACTGGTGTAAAATAAATTTCTTTTTAACCTTCAAAGTACTTCCTTTTTTTCTTTTAAACTTAATGAGTCGTCGCTTAGCACATATTCTCATTGTTTTGCTCGTTGCCATATTTAGCCTTGGCCACGGCATGAATGCCCTAGCCTCAAAAAAATCGTCTAAGGCAAAAGCAAAAAATCTTTCTTTTCCCAGTATCAGCCATAACGACAGCTTAAGGTATAAGATTTTTTATCTTGAGGCTATCAAGCAACAAATAAGTGGCAATTACGATGGTGCATATAATCTTCTTAGGCACTGTCTTAAAATTAATCCACATGCAGCTGAGGCTTATTTTGTGCTATCGTTTTATGACGGAATTCTTGGGGGAGATTCTCTAGCAATGCAAGACATAAAAAATGCCTCTGAAATAAACCCAGAAAATAACGCTTTTCTTGAGCGTCTAGCAACGGGATATGTAAGGACAGATAATTTTGATGGGGCTATTAAAGTTTATGAGAAACTCTCCAAAAATAGTCCCGAACGTTCTGATATCCTTGATATTCTTATCCAACTCTATGCCCAACGGAAAGATTATGATAATATGTTAGCTACCATTATCCGCATGGAGGCTCTTGAGGGTAGCAACGAGGAGACTGCTCTTGCAAAAATGCAGGTCTATTCCATGCAAGGAAAGAAGGAAGAAGAACTTAATGCCTTAAAGTTACTAGCCGAGCAGCATCCATATGATATGAACTATAGGGTGATGATTGGAAATTGGCTCCTTCAAAATGGTAGCCCAGAGGATGCTTTCAAAGAATACTCATATGCCTTGGAACAAGAGCCAGATAACACTACGGCTCAAATGTCCCTTATAGATTACTATAAAGAGATTGGCCAAAAACAAAAGGCTGATTCCATACAAGAGGACTTACTCATAAATCCTAATACACCCATAGAGAGTAAGATGCTTCTTATGCGTATTGTCGTTGCAGAAAATGAAAAGAACTTTTCCTCTGATAGTACAAGGGTATTGACACTTTTTAAAAAAATCATTGCTGAGCCACAAAAAACACCAGATATGGTGGAACTCTACGCTGCATATATGTCATTAAAGAATATGCCGCAAGACTCCATTTCACAAGCTCTTGAGAAGGTTCTAGAAATTGCTCCTGACAACGTTAGCGCAAGACTTCAGTTAATACAAGCCAAGTGGGCAGAGCAAGACTTTGATGAAGTAATAAGTCTATCACGCCAAGCCATAGACTATAACCCCGATGAAATAGCATTTTATTATTTTCTTGGCCTAGCTTACATGCAAAAAGATGATGATAAAAATGCCCTTGAAACTATGCAACGGGGTATAAGTATGGCCGATGAGGATAGTAACCCCTCGCTAGTATCTGACCTTTATGGTATTATGGGCGATTTACTTCATAGTATGGGGCAAGATAAAGAGGCCTATCAAGCTTACGATAGTTGCCTTCAGTGGAAGGATGACAATATTGGTTGTCTAAACAACTATGCTTACTACCTTTCCGTTGAAGATAAGGATTTAACTAAGGCCGAACAAATGAGTTATCGCACAATACAAGCAGAACCTTCAAATAGCACCTATCTTGACACCTTTGCATGGATTCTTTTTAAGCAAGGAAGATACACAGAGGCATTACAATATATCGATATGGCCATAAGTAATGACTCTACAGAAAGTGCAGTAATAATAGAGCATGCAGGAGATATTCACGCTATTAATGGTGATATAGAGACGGCCGTTGATTTTTGGCAAAAAGCCCTTGAAAAAGGAGCAGAAGATGAAGCTTTAATTAAAAGAAAAATAAAACTTAAGAAATATGAGAAGTAAGAAGTATTTAATTTTCTTATGCGCTAGCACACTTTTTTTAGCATCATGCGGAACGAGCAAAACTGCAACTAGCAGCAAAGATTCTATCTCTCATATAGGTAGCTCTAAAGAAGAAAAAAATAATATAGAATACCTTCGTAAGGTATATGATAATGAGGTTTATACTAATGCTATTTCCTCTAAAATAAAATTCACTATATCCGCTGGAAAAAAAGATCTCTCAGTCTCAGGGTCACTAAAAATGAAACGAGATGAGGTGATACGCATTCAACTAACTCCATTTGGTCTTATGGAGGCTGGACGCCTAGAATTTACAAAGGATTATGTCCTTATCATGGATCGTATTAACAAGGAATATATTAAGACCGGCTATGAGAATGTGGAGTTTTTAGAAAAGAACGGACTAGATTTTTATACTCTGCAAGCACTGTTTTGGAATTCACTATTTTTACCAGGAGAAAAAAGAGTTACAGAGTCCATGCTTGGCAGGTTCGAAGTTAATTATGAAGAAAATGCTCAAGATGTAGCTATTTCACTTAAGCACCAAGATATAAATTATCAGTGGCTTACTGATAAAACAAATGGGCATATTAAGGCAGTTAATATGAGTTATGGCCTTAATACTTCAAATATGGCAAATGTAAACTGTACTTATAGTGCTTTTATGCCACTAGGGGCAAAGATGTTTCCAACAGATATATTACTCAAGCTTAAAACTAATCTTATAAAAAATATTTCTGAGTTGTCAATGGATATATCTATATCAAATATGGATACATCCGAGGATTGGGAGACTCAAACGGAAATCTCTAGTAAGTTTAAGCAGGTAAGCCTTCAGGAGGTAATGAACAAAGTTATGGGAATGTAATGAGGAACGTAGTTATAATAATACTAGCTAGTATTTTAGCTATACCTTCTTTTTCGCAAAATAAAAATACTGCGAAGAAGAAAACCTCAACGTCTACTCAAAAATCCACTTCCCAAAAGAAAACCCAAGAGCAAGAGTATTCAACCCCTTCGATTAAAAAGCTCCGTTCTCAAGAAGGATCAGTTCAGAAAAAAATTAAGGAGCAAGAAAATCTTCTAAAGGCTAACAAGGCTGATGTAACAAAAAGGCTTAGTGATATATTAAGTCTAACCGATGAAATCGGACAACATCAAAAATCCATTGAAGACATACAAAAGGAGATTTTAAGGATTGACCAAGACATAGAAATGCTCAACAGTCAACTTGAAACACTTGAGGCTCAACTGCAGGATAGAAAGACAAAGTATATTGAGTCCATGCGTTACATGGCTAGAAATCGTACGGTTCAAGATAAACTAATGTTTATTTTCTCTGCGAAAAACTTCGCTCAAATGTACAGGCGTCTTAGATTCGTTAGAGAATATGCCACATATCAAAAGGCACAGGGCGAGATGGTAAAAGAAAAACAAGCCCAGATACAGTTAAAACACGAGGAACTAAAGAGAATAAAGGCTCAGAAAAACAATCTACTTTCCAAAGGTAAACAAGAGCAAGCAGAGCTTGAATCTAAGCAAGCCGAGCAACAAAAAATGGTTTCTGACCTTCAGAAACAACAAAAAACAATTCAAGGAATTATCGATGACCAACGAAAGAAAAGTGCTCAACTAAATGCTCAAATCGAGCAGTTAATTGCTCAAGAAATCGCTAAAGCAAAGGCTAGGGCTGAGGCTGAGGCAAAAAGAAAAGCTGCAGAGGCGGCAGCTGAAGCAAAGCGTAGAGCAGAGGAGTTAGCTAGGAAAAAAGCTGAGGCTGAGGCCGCTGCTAAAGAAAACGAAAGAAGAATAGCTGAGGCTAGAGAAAGAGAAGAGCGCTTAAAGGCTGAAGCTAAAGCCGCCGAACAAAAGAGTGAAGAGGAGCGTGAACGTGCCGAGCGTGCTGCAAAGGAGGCTGAGGCCACGCGTGTAGCAACTGAAAAGAAGGCTCAAGTGGACAATATGAGAAGAGAGAATGAGGTCCTAGCTGCCAAAAAAGCAGCCACTGAAACTACTACAATGGATTCTCAAGACCGTAAACTAAGTGGCAGTTTTGAAAAAAATAGAGGTCAACTACCCATTCCCATTACCGGTTCTTATAGAATTGTGAGTCATTATGGTCAATATAATGTTGAGGGTCTAAAAAACGTGCAACTCGACAATAAAGGTATCAATATTTTAGGTAGTAGCGGATGCTCAGCTCGGGCCATATTCGATGGTGAGGTTAGTGCTATATTTAGCTTTGATGGTAGTAAGGTTGTTATGGTACGCCACGGACAGTATATTTCAGTCTATTGCAACCTTAGTTCGGTCAGCGTTCATAACGGGCAAAAGGTAAGTACTGCACAGGTTTTAGGTCAAGTAGGAAAGGATGATATCCTACAATTCCAACTAAGAAAAGGAACAGAAAAACTCAACCCTGAGGTGTGGTTGAAAAAATAGCGTTAGAAAATAAATTGCGGGAAATAACTTCACAGCCACTTCCCGCCAAACTTAAACAACCAATAAAAGAAATATATTGAACGTTGATGAAAAACAACGTCCAAATGCCACTCCTTTTTTAAGGGTGGCATTTTTTCTTAAGACTATCTTATAAATAATAGTTCACGATACTTTGGAAGAGTCCAAAGCTCATCTGAAACGATGAGTTCTAGCTTGTCCACATGGTAACGTATATCCTCCATCTTAGGAGCTACAGTATCATGATAAGCAATAGCCTTCTCGCGTTCATTTTCAATCTTGTTGGCAACCTTGCGTGCATTGATGAGCTCATCAACACCATTTTCAATTGTTTGGATGTGTTCACCAATTTCCTCGATAATTGCTAGATTGCGTGAGCAGAGTTTCTTGAGTTTTTCCTCAGAGAATATTAGTCGCATATTCTCAACGTTAAGAACCAAGTGGCTCTGGTAGTTAGTGGCAACAGGTATAATGTGATTCATTACTAAATCACCAATAACACGTGCCTCAATCTGAATCCTCTTTGTGTAAGTGTCCCACTTAACCTCGTTACGAGCGATAAGTTCTTTCTCGTTCATCACCTTCATGCTCTCAAACATCTTAATAGAAGACTCACTTAAGTAGCAATCAAAGATCTTAGGACAGCTTGTTTCGCAGTCAAGACCTCGTTTTTTAGCCTCTTCAACCCACTCGTCAGAGTAACCATTGCCATCGAAACGTATGTTCTTACATGCCTTTATATCCTCACGGATAACATCGATAATAGCACTTGTCTTATCCTGACCACCTGCAATAAGAGCATCAACGCGTTGCTTAAAGTTGGTTAGGGCCTCAGCAACTGCAGTATTTAGAGCTATCATAGCTGATGCACAGTTAGCCTCACTACCTACGGCTCTAAACTCAAAGCGGTTACCTGTAAAGGCAAATGGTGAAGTACGGTTACGATCAGTATTATCAATTAGTAGCTCTGGGATTTCAGGGATATCAAGTTTCATACCCTGCTTGCCAGCCAAAGCAAAGAGCTCTTCTTTACCACTTTTTTCAATGTGGTCCAAAAGTTCTGAAAGCTGAGTTCCCAAGAATGAGGATATAATTGCTGGAGGTGCCTCATTTGCTCCAAGACGATGGGCATTAGTAGCACTCATGATTGAGGCCTTAATAAGACCATTATGCTTATAAAGTCCCATAAGGGTTTCAACCACGAAGGTAACGAAACGTAAGTTTCCTTCAGCATCCTTTCCTGGAGCGTGAAGAAGTACGCCAGTATCTGTGGAAAGACTCCAGTTATTGTGCTTTCCTGAACCATTAATACCAGCGAATGGTTTTTCGTGAAGAAGAACACGGAAACCATGATTGCGTGCTACCCTCTTCATTAAGGACATAAGCAGCATGTTATGGTCAACAGCTAGGTTAGTATCCTCAAATATTGGGGCTATCTCAAACTGGTTAGGTGCAACCTCGTTATGACGTGTCTTGCATGGAATGGCTAACTCTAGGGCCTGTATTTCAAGATCCTTCATAAATGCTTGAACTCTATCTGGTATAGTACCAAAATAGTGATCCTCAAGCTGCTGGTTCTTAGCTGAGTCATGACCCATAAGTGTTCTACCTGTGAGCATCAAATCAGGACGAGCACAATAAAGTCCCTCATCAACTAGGAAATACTCCTGTTCCCATCCAAGGTTCGAGGTTACCTTCTTTACATTCTTATCAAAATAGTGACAAACCTCTGTTGCAGCTACGTTAACAGCATGTAGAGCTCTAAGCAAAGGAACTTTATAGTCTAAAGCCTCACCTGTATAGGAAATAAACACTGTTGGGATACAAAGTGTATCATCCATGATAAATACAGGAGATGTAGGATCCCAAGCTGAATATCCACGAGCTTCAAAGGTATTTCTAATACCTCCACTTGGGAAGGAGCTAGCATCAGGCTCCTGCTGAACAAGTAATTTTCCGGAGAACTCCTCAATCATACCACCTTTACCATCATGCTCAATGAAAGCATCATGCTTTTCTGCTGTACCTTCGGTAAGTGGCTGGAACCAGTGCGTATAGTGTGTTACACCATTCTCATCTGCCCATTGCTTCATTCCTTTGGCTACAGCATCAGCTATTGATCTATCCAAACGAGTTCCATTGTCAATTACGTCAATGAGTTTCTCGTAAACATCAGCAGGAAGATACTTGTACATTTTTGCACGAGTAAACACATTCTTACCAAAATACTCCGATGGACGCTCCACTGGAGCAATTACTTCCTTAGGCCTTTTCTTAAAGGCCTCTTCAACAACCTTAAATCTTAAATTACTCATTTTTTTATTATTCTATTGTTAAACTTTAACCAATGTCTTTCTTTTCCCCTGTGTGAGCGCCCCAAGAAAGTACTCGTCTCTTTAAGATAGATAGCTAATAAAGTTAACCTTTTATCCACTTGCTTATTCTATCCATGGCAATCTCACAGTCTTCTTTATCTCCAAATGAGGTAAATCTTATAAAGCCTTCTCCGCTAGGGCCAAATCCAACTCCTGGAGTACATACCACTTGAGCACCATATAACATTTGCTCAAAGAACTTCCAACTATCAATACCATCTGGAGTTCTAACCCAAAGATAGGGAGCATTCTCTCCTCCATAAACCTTAAGGCCTAACTTAAGAAGAGTCTCACGCATTATCTTAGCATTTCTCATATAGTAGTCGATGGTTTGCTTAATCTGCTCTTTTCCCTCGGGAGTATAAATCGCCTCAGCAGCTCGTTGGCTAATATAGCTTGTTCCGTTGAATTTAGTTGATTGGCGACGATCCCACATAGGATTTAAAGGATAACGTTCACCCGTATTTACATCTAAGGCAGTAAGTTCTTTTGGAACTACAGTATAACCGCATCTAACACCAGTAAAACCTGCTGTTTTTGAGTAACTATGGAACTCTATTGCAACCTTACGTGCTCCCTTTATTTCATATATTGAATGAGGGATACTCTCATCTTGAATATACGCCTCATATGCAGCATCATAAAAAATCAAAGTATCGTTCTTAAGAGCGTAGTTAACCCAAGAGCGAAGTTCTTCCTTACTTATCACCGTACCAGTTGGATTATTGGGATAACATAGATATATAATGTCTACGCGATGGTCAGGAATCTTTGGTACGAAATTATTTTCCTCAAGGCATGGCATATATGTCACATTGCTCCATTTCCCATTTTTAAGTACGCCAGCACGGCCACACATAACATTTGAATCTATGTAAACCGGGTATATTGGATCTGTCACACCCACGCTATTATCCCAACGTACTAATTCTCCTATATTTCCAGTATCGCTTTTTGCTCCATCATTTACGAAGACTTCACTTGGATCTATATGTATTCCACGAGGAAGGAAATCGTTTTTTACGATAGCTTCACGCAAGAACATATAACCCTGCTCTGGGCCATATCCATGGAAACCTTCTTTTGTGGACATATCATCAACAGCTTTATGCATTGCCTCAATTACTTTTGGGCAAAGTGGACGAGTAACATCTCCTATACCCAAACTTATAACCTGTTCTTTAGGATGAGACACCTTGAAGGCGTTCACCTTTTTTGAAATATCAGCGAAAAGGTAATTCTTCGCTAGTTTCAAATAATGTTCATTTATTAATGCCATATTCTTTAATTATTGGTTGTTATGTCTATATTTTAAAAGTATTCTTTCTTATAAGCATATTTCGCCCTCAAAAACTTCCGTAGCTCCTCCTGTCATATAAACATTAGAGCTAGTTGCATCCCAGGTTATATCCAAATCTCCGCCATCCATTATTATATGGTTAGAGCGCTGTGCACCCAAGGTCTTTGTAGCAGCAACAGCAGTAGCGCAAGCACCCGTTCCACAAGCCATTGTTATTCCGCTTCCTCGTTCCCAAACCCTAAGGCGTATACCCTCTGGGGTTATTTGAGCAAATTCTATATTACACCTTTGTGGGAAAGCCTCATGATTTTCTAAAAGGCTTCCATATTTTGAAACAGGAAATTTCTCCACATCATCCATAAAGATAACATAGTGTGGATTACCCATTGAAACAAATGTCCCTAAGAATTCTTTATCTAAAGCCATAAGAGGTTTATTAGCGTATTTAGGATTAAATTGAAGAGGTTCTTCAAATTTTGGAGAGTTCATATCCACCTTAACTAAAAGAACTTTATCATCCTTAACATTTAACTCTAGAGTTTTAATACCTGAAAGTGTTTCAAGACGTATAGAAGTTTTATTTGTTAGTTTATGTTCATATAAGTATTTACCAATGCAGCGGGAAGCATTACCACACATCATAGCCTCAGAGCCATCAGCATTAAAGATACGCATTGAAAAGTCAGCATCTTTTTGGCGCGCTTTACCAATTAAGACCAAGCCATCAGAACCTATTCCTATATGATAAGCACTCCATGCTTTTGCCACTTCATTTGGATTCGGAATATCATATAACATTGTATTAAC
>JAJQAI010000188.1 GCA_021203915.1 Prevotella sp.
GTATATATGTATATAACTGAAGCAGGTATAGCCATCAAGGAGGAATCAAACCTATCCAACATACCACCATGTCCTGGTAGGATGTTTCCGCTATCTTTTATGCCTAAAGTGCGTTTTATGGTTGATTCAACTAGATCACCCCATGTCCCGAATACTGCTACCACTATTCCAAGACCTAGCCATTGAAGGATATTAAGTCCTACCATAGCTTGTGAGTCTTTGTTTAAATAGCCTATTATGCCTGCAGCAATTAATACAAGTATAAGACCACCGATGGTACCCTCCCATGTTTTATTTGGAGAGATTCTTTCAAAGAGTTTATGTTTACCCAAAAGTGATCCTATACAATATGCTCCTGAGTCATTGGCCCATAGAAATATAAATACGCAAAGAGGTACTACATAATTAAATACTATAATACCATCAGGAGAAAAATTGAATGCTAAAATATTAATGGTCGAAAAGGGCAGGGCTATGTACATTTGCCCAAGCATTGTGTATGCCCAATCATTCAGTGGATTTTCATTCTTTATATAAAGACCACTTATAAATAGGTATATAATTGTTAGAAGATAGGGAACAAATACTATGGCCGTGTTTACTAATCCACCACAATAACCCCCGAAGGCAAGAAAAAGGTAGACGCCAGCTATAGTGCTTATGAATCTATTTACTGAAACTCCTCTTATTTCGTTTACCAAACCACAAAACTCCCAAAGTGTAAGCCCCGTAATAATGGCGAATAAAAACTCCATGGCTAGTGGATTAAGAAAGCATACCACAATAGCTACTACATATATAACTCCTGTGATAGTTCTTGTTACTAGGTTTTTCATGGGGTATAAATGAAATTATTCCTCAAAGGGTAAATCTTCGGTTGTTGTCGTAGTTGTTGTACTTTCCTCAGGGGCTTTCTCCGAAGAGTCTTGCTCTTCCATGATTTCTTCTGAGCGGCTCGTCCATGGGCGCTTACCAAATATGTGCTCTAAATCCTCAGCAAATATAACTTCTCTTTCTATAAGTAAATCAGCGAGCTCTTTATGTCCTTGCTTATGCTCAAGCAAAAGATTTTTGGCCCTTTCGTATTGCTCATTTACAATTCTTAGAACCTCATCATCAATAATTTTAGCCGTAGTTTCTGAATAAGGGCGTTGGAAATTGTAATCATTATTATTATAGTAGCATATATTGGGTAGCTTGTCACTCATTCCTGCATATGCAATCATTCCATATACGCTCTTAGTAACCCTTTCAAGATCATTCATAGCACCCGTAGAGATATGTCCGGTAAACAATTCTTCGGCTGCTCTTCCGCCTAAGAGAGCGCATATTTCATCGAGCATTTCTTCTTTTGTGGTAATTTGTCTTTCTTCGGGCATATACCATGCTGCTCCAAGAGCTCGTCCACGGGGAACAATTGTAACTTTAACAAGTGGATTGGCATGTTCTAAAAACCATGATGTTGTTGCATGACCGGCCTCATGAAGGGCTATGGTCCGTTTTTCGGCTTGGGTCATCACCTTAGTTTTCTTTTCCAAGCCACCTATTATACGGTCAACAGCATCTAGAAAATCCTGTTTACTTACTGATTTTTTATTATGACGTGCTGCTATTAGGGCTGCCTCATTACATACATTGGCTATATCAGCTCCTGAGAAACCTGGAGTTTGGCGGGCTAGCATATCAATGTCAACTGATGGGTCAGTTTTTACAGGTTTTAGGTGAACATTGAAAATCTCTTTTCTTTCATTTAAGTCAGGCAAATCTACATGGATTTGTCTATCGAAGCGTCCCGCACGTAAAAGAGCATTATCTAACATGTCGGCACGATTTGTAGCAGCCAAGATAATTACACCACTATTTGTGCCAAAACCATCCATCTCGGTAAGTAATGCGTTAAGGGTGTTTTCACGCTCATCATTACCTCCCATTGAGGGGTTCTTGCTTCTAGCTCTTCCTACAGCATCAATCTCATCAATGAATATGATGCATGGAGATTTTTCCTTGGCTTGTCTAAATAGGTCGCGCACACGAGAAGCTCCAACACCGACGAACATTTCAACGAAGTCAGAACCACTCATCGAAAAGAATGGTACACAAGCCTCACCTGCTACGGCCTTTGCTAAAAGGGTCTTTCCTGTTCCAGGAGGGCCTACAAGTAAAGCGCCTTTAGGAATTTTGCCACCCAAATTGGTATATTTCTTGGGGCTTTTAAGGAAGTCAACAATTTCTTGAACTTCTTGTTTGGCTCCTTCTTGTCCTGCCACGTCTTTGAAAGTAACGTTTACTTCAGAACCCTTTTCGTACATTTTGGCCTTACTCTTACCTACATTGAATACGCCAGATGAGCCCGAAGACCCTCCCCCCATTCTCCGCATAAAGAATAGCCATATTACAACTAGGAAAAGAATAGGTGCTATGCTTATAAGAATGTTGACAAGATTATTGCCTTTCTTATTCTCATAATCTAAATCTCCTGTAAACTTTCCTTCTTGACGTTCGCTATTGAGAAAATCCTCAACTTGATCAGTGCTACCAAATTCTGTGGTTACGTATGGATCTTTGCCAGTTTGTTTTGTTCCAGCATTAAATACATCGTGTATGTGTTCTGCCTTAACGTACATTTTTAGTACGCTTTCTTCCTTGTTAATGACAATCCTAGAGGCATATCCTTTATCGACAAGAGATTTAAATTCTTCGTAAGATACTTTTTTGTTAGTACTCCCACTGATTGAATCGCCTCCCATCATATAAACCGCGATAAGTCCTACTATCACGATTATATAAATCCAGCTCATGCTGAACTTTGGCATCTTCCTATTGTTTTTGTTTTGTTCCATTCTTCCCTATAGTTCAAATTGGAAACCTGTGTGCTTGCAATCCTTTCACCTCTTTTTTGAGCAAGAAAACTAAAAAGTTTAGTCTATATTTGGAATCTTTGTGAGTTTTGCATCTACCCAAAGATTCTCCAAATCATAATAATCTCTAGTCTCAGGTAAGAAAACATGAACCATTATATCAACGTAATCCATTGCTACCCATTGGGCATTAGTAAGTCCCACAACATGTATGGGCTTTTCTCCCATCTCTTTCCTTACTGTCTCTTCAATAGAGTCTGTGATGGCTTCTACTTGCGTTGGAGAGTTTCCCTGACAAATTATAAAATAGTGGCAAATTGCCCCTTCAATACCTCTTAAATCAGCAATGGCTATGTTAGCTCCTTTTTTTTCTTGGATGCCTCGTGTTATGGTCTTAATTAGTTTTTTTGCTTGCTCCATTCGGGTTGTGATGCATATTTAGCGTCGCAAAGGTACTTTATTTTATCTTAAATGTGGCATTAAAAGAGAGTTAAAATTGAGTTTTCTTTAAAAAAGACGGCTAAAAATTTGTAATCGAGAAAAAAATATGTACTTTTGTAGGCGATTGATGGGGATCAAGATTCCTACCAATGCCAATATTGGGATATGGTGTAATGGTAACACTACAGATTCTGGTCCTGTCATTCCTGGTTCGAGTCCGGGTATCCCAACAAAGGGAAGATATCTTTAGGTTGAAAAGGTGTCTTCTTTTTGTTTTTTAGGTTTATCCCCTCAAAAAAAGATATCTATTTTTCGCTTTTTATTTAGCAAACTTTATAACTTTACCTCATGAACGAATTAGAACTAAAGTACGGATGTAATCCGAACCAAAAACCCTCTAGAATTTATCTTGATGAGGGTGAACTTCCCATTGAAGTTATTAATGGTCGTCCAGGATATATAAATTTTATGGATGCCCTTAATGGCTGGCAATTGGTTAAAGAATTAAAGGCCGCTACTGGATTACCAGCTGCAGCTAGCTTCAAACATGTTTCTCCTGCTGGGGCTGCTGTTGGACTGCAACTTAGTGAAATTTTAAGAAAAATCTATTTCGTTGATGACGTAAAAGTAGAACTTTCCCCACTAGCTTCAGCCTACGCAAGAGCTCGTGGTGCGGATCGTATGAGTAGTTATGGAGATTTCGTAGCATTAAGTGATACTTGTGATGCATCAACTGCCACACTTCTAAAAAGAGAGGTTAGTGATGGTGTGATAGCTCCCGATTATACTCCAGAGGCTTTAGAAATACTTAAGGCTAAGCGTAAAGGCACGTATAATGTTATAAAGATTGATGCAAATTATACTCCAAAGCCAATTGAAAGAAAGCAGGTCTTTGGTATAACCTTTGAGCAAGGACGCAATGAGATTTTGCTTAATGATCCAAAACTTTTTGAAAATATACCAACTCAGAATAAAACATTTACTCCTGAGGCTAAACGTGACCTTATAATAAGCCTTATCACACTAAAATATACTCAGAGTAATTCAGTGTGCTATGTAAAGGATGGACAAGCAATAGGTATTGGGGCAGGTCAACAAAGCCGAATTCACTGTACTCGTTTAGCTGGGAACAAAGCCGATATATGGTGGCTACGTCAACATCCTAAAGTTATGCAACTACCATTTGTTGATAACATACGTCGTCCTGATCGTGATAATACCATTGATGTATACATAAGTGAGGATCATGAGGATGTCTTGGCCGAAGGTGTATGGCAGCAATTTTTTAAGTCAAAGCCCGAGGTCCTTACTATTGAGGAAAAGAAAGAGTGGATAGCAAAGAACAGAGGTGTTTCTCTTGGTAGTGACGCATTCTTCCCGTTTGGGGATAATATAGAAAGAGCTCACAAGAGTGGCGTTGAATTTATAGCTCAAGCAGGAGGCTCTGTGCGTGATGACAATGTCATTTTTACTTGTGATAAATATGGAATAGCAATGGCCTTCACGGGCGTTCGTTTGTTCCATCATTAATTTTTTTATGGAAGATATTGATGAGATAATCTCTGGCGGTGGTTTGGTTTTTGGTAAACCAAAGAACACTGAGAAAAAGACGCTTGACTCTGGAAAAGTAAAAACCAAGGCCAAGAAGAAGAAATATATAACTGGGGCTCATCAAAGTGGTTCAGCTAAAATGAAAGCTAAAATACGTGAGCGTAGGGCAAATCGTCACAAAAAATAATTTTTTTACAATGGATATTGCAAGCCAAATAAGTTGTTCTGCTAGTAAGGCCATCAAAGAGCTATACGGCGTGGATGTTCCACAAGAAGCTTTACAACTGCAAAAAACTAAGCATGAATTTGAAGGGAATCTTACCTTAGTGGTATTTCCGCTACTCAAAATTTCTAAGAAAAACCCAGAACAAACGGCTCAGGATATAGGTAAGTGGTTAAAAGATAATGATTCAAACGTATCATCTTTTAATGTGGTTAAGGGTTTCCTAAATTTGGTTATTTCCCCTTCATCGTGGATAAGTTTGCTTAACTCAATTTTTTTAGATCCTTCGTTTGGACGTAAGTCCCAAGAGGAGAGTTCCCCACTTGTGATGGTTGAATATTCCTCTCCAAATACCAATAAGCCCCTTCACTTAGGACATGTCCGCAATAATTTGCTTGGATGGAGTTTGTCTAAAATCATGGAAGCTAATGGCTACAAGGTCATCAAGACGAACATTGTCAACGATAGAGGCATTCATATTTGTAAGTCAATGCTTGCATGGCAGAAGTGGTTTATGGGACAAACACCAGAATCTATAGGAAAGAAAGGCGACCACCTTGTCGGAGATTGTTATGTAGCCTTTGATAAGCATTATAAAGAGCAGGTAGAAGAGTTGACGAGGCAATATATAGCTGAAGGAGCAAATGAAGAAGCAGCTCAAGAAAAAGCTAAACAGGAAGCTCCCTTAATTAAGGAAGCCCACCAAATGCTTGTTAAGTGGGAGGAAAACGATTCTAAAGTTCGTGAACTTTGGAATATGATGAACTCATGGGTTTATGCAGGTTTCGATGAAACATACCATAGTCTTGGTGTTTGTTTTGATAAGATATATTACGAGTCCGAAACCTATCTTAAAGGAAAAGCTAAAGTTGAAGAAGGTCTTTCCTCGGGTCTTTTCTATAAAAAAGAGGATGGTAGTGTTTGGGCGGATTTAACCGGCGATGGGCTTGATCATAAGTTATTACTCCGCTCAGATGGAACATCGGTTTATATGACCCAGGATATTGGTACTGCACAAATGAGGTTCCAAGATTACCCAATAGATAAGATGATTTATGTTGTAGGTAATGAACAAAACTATCATTTCCAAGTACTCTCTATTTTACTAGATCGCCTCGGTTTTAAGTGGGGTAAGGACCTAGTACATTTCTCATATGGTATGGTGGAACTTCCTTCAGGTAAAATGAAGAGCCGTGAGGGAACCGTCGTTGATGCTGATGACCTAATTGACATGATGATAGCAGATGCGCTTAATCTGAGTGAGGAGTTGGGTAAATTCTCTGATATGAGTGATGATGAAAGGAAGAAGATAGCTAGAATTGTTGGTCTTGGTGCCTTAAAATACTTTATCTTAAAAGTTGATGCTAGGAAAAATATGCTATTTAATCCCGAGGAGAGTATTGACTTTAATGGCAATACAGGTCCATTTATTCAGTATACTTATGCCCGCATCCGCAGTATTATGCGCAAAGCTAGCGAACAAGGCTTAATCGAATCTAAAAAAGTTCCTCCCAGTGCTCCTATTAATGAAAAGGAGATAGAACTTATTCAAAAGATGAATGATTATGTTGCTGTAGTGCAACAGGCGGGCAAAGATTATAGTCCTAGCGGAATAGCTAATTATTGCTATGAATTAACTAAAGAGTTCAACCAATTCTATCACGATTATAGTGTACTTGGCGCCGATAGTGATGATGAAAAGAGGCTTCGTTTAGTTCTAGCTTCTAGTGTGGCTAAAATTTTAAAGAGTGGTATGGACTTACTTGGCATTGAAATGCCAGAGAGAATGTGATTTTAGATTTTTTCTATGCGAAAGAAACTCGTAAATCCACCCGATTATAGAAAGGATACTGTTCTTGCTTTGCCAATGGCGGTTTCTGCCGATGCATGGGCGGTAGATGCAGCCTGTAGTGGCAATCCCGGAATGATGGAATATCGTGGAATAGATCTTTCTACGGGTGATGTGGTGTTTCACTTTGGCCCTGTTTTTGGGACTAATAATATCGGAGAGTTTCTATCTATCGTGCATGCTCTTGCATTAATGGAGCAAAGAGGTATAAATAAAATTATATATAGCGATAGTTACACTGCAATGACATGGGTAAAAAAGATGAAGTGTAATACCAAACTAGAGCTTACTAGCAAGACCATGCCATTATATCAAATTATTAAAAAGGCTGAGAATTGGCTACGTACACATCCTTTTAGAGTGCAAATTCTGCAGTGGAACACTCATAGTTGGGGTGAAATCCCAGCAGATTTTGGTCGAAAATAAAAAAGTATTAGTTCTAAAAGACCTTTTTCCCTCTTTCGTAGATAAGTATACGATCTAAGTTTGCACTTTTTTCAGCAAATGGTAGAAGACAACCATCTTCAACTAGGTCAATAGGGCGATTGAAGATCTTTTGCAAGTCTAATTGAATTTCAATAACTTCGAATAAAGATAAAGTTTCTACATTTTCGTATTTTACAAGAATATCAACATCACTATCTTCATTTTCTTCCCCTCTTGAACATGATCCGAAAATCCATGCTTTCTTAATGGGCTGACTTTCAAAGTAGTCTTGAGCCAAAGAAATCTTTTCTCTTATTTCCTCGTTTATCATTACGAATAAATTATAATTACGCTGCAAATAGTTATTTTCTATAAGTAAAGATTTCATTCCCATCATATATAGCCTTACTAACTAATCTAATATTGCTAGGCAATTTTGGGGCTTGAGTGCCTTGGGTTACTTTTTTTGTGGAGACCTCAAGGCGTATTTCATCCCACCACAGGTCATTTTCCATAAATCTTTTAAGTGTCTCAGCACCACCCTCAACTATCAAGGACATTATATTTCTCAAGTAAAGATACTTGAAAAGCTGCGGAATCACTGGCTCTTTAAAATTAATACTCTTATCAAAAGGTGCATTCTTATCAAGCACTATCTTTAAAGGATTAGGCCCACTCCAATAACGAACATCAAGCCTTGGAGCATCACGCTCAAAGGTTACTCTTCCAACTAAAATCGCATCATTTTCTGCTCGAAGTTTGTGGCTTAAAGCGTAGGTAAAAGGTGTAGATAGTGCAATAGGCTTAAAATTATCATCTAAAAAACCATTAGATGTTTGACACCACTTAAGCATAACATATGGCCGTTGCCTCGTATGAAAGGTAATAAAACGACGATTGAGTTCTATTGATTGTTTTTCAAGGACTCCAATAGTAACATCTATTCCTGCTTCTTGTAGTCTCTTAATACCTTGACCACTTACTTCCTTAAAAGGATCCATGCAACCAACAACAACCCGCTTTATTTGCTTACTAATGATAAGCTCAGTGCAGGGAGGCGTTTTCCCATGGTGAGAGCAAGGTTCAAGATTTACATATAGTGTGGAATCTTTAAGGAGGTTTATATCTTTTTCCTTAACTGATAGGAAGGCATTAACCTCAGCATGTCCCTCACCAAAATGTACATGGTAACCCTCACCAATAATTCTACCCTCAGGACTAACAATCACAGCGCCAACCATGGGATTCTGCTTTACGCCTAAAATCCCACAGCGAGCCAACTGTAAACATCGGCTCATGAATTTTTCATCTAGTACACTTTGCTCCACGCTACAAAGTTACGCTTTCTACCTGAGAATACAAAGATTGTTATCTTGTGATAAGAATTTTCATTAAAGGCTCAAATGAGGTTGATAATTTTTTCCCCGCAAGTTAAAAGGCGTTAAAGCCAAATGCTTTATCAAGCCCTTAGAGCTCTCTTTAGT
>JAJQAI010000050.1 GCA_021203915.1 Prevotella sp.
GTTCACCAAGTCTCTAATAATATTCGACATGGCGTTTGAGCTGACTGTTGGTGCGATTCCCTTGGAGCGCAAGGCTGGTTAAATCTTTTGTTATATCCTCATATAACTACTCCTTAACTTTTTCTCCATATTCTTCTTCCTCTATGTCGACAATATTATAATAAAATGGTTGTGCGGTGAAAAATTTAGCCATTTCTTCCCCATCCGAATAAGAAATTTTTTTCTGTTCATTCAGAACTTTTTCTTCTGCGACAGAAAGTGAGTAAGACAAAGTTTTCTCCCACTGTTGCACTAAAGAATTAGCATAACCGCTCTTATTTTTAATCATTTTCCCTCCTTTTTTTTGCACAGATTCCTCCACTCCATTTTCAGCCCCTATTTTAACATCGTCTAATATCTCTGTAACAAAATCAGACGTGTAGCTCTCTCGTTGTTTTTTTTGCTTAGAAGAAGTCCTTCTTTTCTTCTTTGTTGGCTTCTCCGTAAGTGTCTCCACTATTTCTTTACACTGTTTTTTTGCCATTCTATTTAATTTTTCATGCAGTTTTGGGCTTGAATCAAAATCCTTTTTAATTTCTTTAATTATTCGTGCTTTTAATGCGACTTCGCAGTCTTTCAGTATAGTATCTTGACGTTTAACAAGATTGCGTCTAAAAGTGTTCCACTCCTTAGAGTAGGGTTTTGTTAATTGATCATACATCTATTTTCGCGCACAGTCAGATGAATATTTTACAAGTGCCTTTTCATAGTCCTCATAACTCTAGTAAGGCACCTCCTATGGCTCTTGGCTCGCCACGGAGAGAGCGTTTGAACCATCAAAAAAGTTTGGGTGTTCTCTTAATAAAAGTATTAAAGTGGGCAAATCTGTTATGTAGTCTTGAACTGGAATGTCTTTTGAGTCAAAGGAGAGTTCAATAACATTTTTCATAAGAGAGCAGAAATAGTCTTCATGCACTTTTTGTTTTTGATAACAATTTGATAATATCCTTTTAGTCTACTCATATGATTTTGCTCTTAATCCGTGGTACTCTTTGTCAAATTCTCTGGACCAGCTATACCCCGGAACTCTTTTGGGGTTAGGATCCGTCTCTGTTTTAAAAAACTAGATATTAGCATTTTTTACAATCGTTTTCATAATTAGAAAAATATCGGGACCTACGAGATTTGTAAGAGTGTCTACCTCTTGTGTTTTTACATGAGTGAGCGCAAATTCTTTCCATTCCATCAATTTTCCTCCCTTTTTAGATATAGTCTCCAGTTAGCTCCGTATCAAGGAAAACAATATCGCAAATTTTTCCCTGATTCACAGGATATCCAGTAAAGAAAAAATCACTAACAATAGATTTGTCATAAGAAGAGCCTAATTGGAATGATAAGTTAGTTGTTATTTTCACTTTCGGCATGTCTAAAATAGCCGTCTTTGTTTTTCCCGTATGATAATCTTTTGTCGTCATTTTCCCAGTTAAATGTAAAAAACCTTTTAATAATTTATCTCCAACTGATAATGTTCGAATTTTTTCATCATAATCAAAAGTGTAATCAACCATAACTCGCCGATGATCGTTAAAAAAATATATTTTATTCCCCTGAACCATAAAGTCAAATATTCTTTCTCCATTATTTGCGTCATAGCAAAAAATGAATTTATCTCTTCGAGGTGGCAATGGTTTAAGAGGAAGGTAAGGTTTTTTACCCACTGGCTAAGAAATATTTTCTGGATTCCCCTAAGCTCCTAAATTAACATTAGTGTGATTAGGCTCATATCGCAGTTCAATAAAATCATAATCGTCGCCTTCAGTTGTATTAAGTGTTTCTTGAAAAGGGACAGAACAAATTTGAGGCTAATTTATTTTCGAATTTGATAACAAGGCCCAACTTGTTGGAGAAAGTACTCCATGGCTTATAGAAAATTCCATATCATCATCAATGTCCCAATACATCAACACTTGATTATGAAAGCCCCCTCTTGCCGCAATAGATTCAGTTTCCTGTTTTATTTGAGCAATTTCTGCCTTTTCAAAGCTTAATATTATCTCATTGATATCATAATGTTTATCGCCGATGTCTAAGGGATCATTAAGACGTAAAGTGACATCATACAATTCTTTAATTCCCATTTTTTTATCCATTAAATTCCCTCCTAAATAAAATGGAGCTTTTACAAGCTCCACTTTTTTTTAATATATTTCATTATTATCAATTGGAGCAAGTACCTCTTCCGGAGCGCTCATACTATGTGTATATGTATACGTACCCTTCATTGGAACAATTCTTGTTCCTCCTTCGAAGCGGTCTTCCTCTACATCCATTTGTGTCAATTGCATCATTATATCATTTTCTGGAGATAGAACGTCAACTGTCATTGAAAAAGTTGTAGGATCTCCGCCTGCTTCTAATGTTAAGTTAGTATCAGAAGAGATATTAGCACGGAAAATTGTAAATTGATACCTTTCATCTTTTCCCGTTTTTTGGTTCCGAATATAAGTTTCGCCTACAATTCGGTAGTCATCTGGAAAAGTGTCCGTATTAATGATAAAAGATTGTCCCAACACAGAGTCATATTCATATTCTGCATATTTAACCGTACGTGTCCATTTGTAGTATACTGTACCCAACTTTAGTCTAACGGTATCTAACTCTTGCGACACAATTTCTTTTAAAGATAGCATATATTGATAATATTCTGCGGAAGAACTAAATGTAGTAATAACTTTTGAGGCTGAAGCTTTTGTAATAAAAAACTTTAGTGATAACTCACCAGAAACGCCTGAGCTAATAAATTCAACTTGTGAAATAGAATCATACAAACCCCACTCATAGCAATCGGTTAGATTTTCCCTCAGCATATAACAAAGAAATTCAATACGAACAATTTCTGGAATTTCAGTAACAACCACAGAAACGCTTTCCTGTTCTGATTCTTGAGCCAATGGAAACTTGTGCAACTTAAGCCACTTGTATAAGTAAGGATATTCACGCTTGTATGCTTCCAGTCCTTCTTGAGTAATAACAATTGTGTAATTAACCTCAGTTGAATACTCTTCGCAACTTTTTATAAAACTATGATACTCACTAAGAGAAGTTAATGACAATTCCTTTTTCTCCCATGAAATGTTGCCATCTTCAGGGCGCGTCAAAGGAAGCATATTCTTACTATCATAATAAATTGTATATGAACTACTTCTATCGTCCGCATAATATCTAAAAAGATTGTCTAACTGTTTCTCTTGACTAAATTCAAATCCTTTACTCGTTGTCACTAAACATCTTTCCCAACGGTCAATTACCTCTACATCCCCTTGCGAAGTATCAATCTCTCCAAGGTCTTCTAATCGATTTATGGCATTCCGAATGATAAAAATTACATACTCTGGCATTGCCTTTGCTTCATACCAACGATACCTTGTGGGTTTTAAGTTCCCATCATCATCATAATTATCATCAATACCTTCATATCCCTCAATATTTAATTGAGAAATTTTCAAATAGTTTACACCAAAATCAGTGCCGAAAAAATATTTGTCAAATAAATAAGTCCATTGTTTATCAAGGCGAGCAGACCCATCATCAGGCTCAACTTCTTTTATTCCATCAAACAAAGCTGGTCTGTCATAATATCTATCAATAAAAGCTTGTCGCCATTCTGGAGGTAGAGTGCTTGGAACGTCCTCATCTAAGACATCCAATTGCGTTACTGTACCGTCTATTCCCGAATTTTGCAAAATTTTAAAAACAATTTCCCACTCAGATAATGTTAAAGCAGGAGACGGGTATGCTTTTGTACTATAACGCAAGCGTCCATATAGGTTCGCCATATTAACTTTACTTATAATAGAGATTGCGGGACTCAGCTTCATATTTAACTTGCCGCCCCAAAGCATACTCATGGATGCGGGAGAGAATAGCGCATCTTCTAAAGTTAATGAAATTTGTTTATTGAAATTCCATTTAATCAATCGCTTGTTCCCAAGGCCACCTTGTGCAAAAGCATCATCTGCACTTTTTTCTAGCGTTGATACTTTTAAAGTGTCTAAAAATAACACTGGAGTGTACACAACTTCATCATCGCCAATTTCATTAATCGAATAAAACACTACGTCTGCAACTTCTTTGATCCCGTATTTTTCAAATATATTCACAATTCCTCACCTCCTGATCAATAAATTTCATTATTATCAATAACAAAGTCTTCCTAATCTTGGGCAAATGGAGTATAAGAGTAGCGCATATTTTGCGGCACTATTTTAAACCCACCTTCAATCTTATCTTCCTCTACGTCAAAAAAGGTCATTTTCATCATTTCTTTCCCTTTTTCGGCAAGAACGTCTACATCCAAAGAGAATGTCACAGGATCTCCTGCCGCTTCTAATTTTATTTCCGTTTCTGAAGAAATTTTAACTCGATGAAATACTAACTAACACCGCTGATCTCGACCTGTTTTTTGCTCTCTAACATACGTTTCTCCAACTACCATATACTCTCCAGAGAACGTATTTGCGTCTATAATTAAATCGGTTCCAATATCGGTAAATAATGATCCATCCTCATCTATGGTGCGCGTCCATTTTAAATAACGAGTTCCTCTTTTTAGTTTGAAAAGATTTGGATTTATTGTTGTATATTTTACTAACAAAGGTGGCGAGTCTCCTTGAAAACTTATTGTATTTCCTATTAACACTATACTAGACGGGTCTCCTACAAAAAGAATATCTTCAATGTAATCAATGTCTGTCTCCCCTTGGTCTATTATCATCTTTTTTATGGTATCAAAATTATTGGAAAGTAATGTAGTTAATGATAAACCTGATGCTAATATTGCATAAATATCAGGAGAGCTAGAAATTGTAAACTCGCAATTATTTAATTTAATGTAGCGTTTTGAATGAGGTTGCGCCACGTACTCACTATTCGTAAACAAAGGAAGCATTGTTTTAGGGTCATAATAAATTGTATAGGAACTCGAAATATCATTATTATATTTCCGTTCAACATTCCTTCGCTGCTCTAGAGCGTCTATAGTAAAACCAGACTACTTTTTTACAATACAAGATTCAAAGCGATCAATATAGGGAGTGCTATGTAAATCATTCTCAATATACCCTATTTTCCGAACCGTATCTATTTCTTTTTCGATTTCTTTTATAACAATTTGCGGCATAGCAAGAAAAAACTGATCCTATAAATCACAATAACACAAGTCCATAAAGTCACTAAGTTTTGTTGGAAATAAGTAGTAAAAAATATGATTGTTAAAAACATCATACCCACAATAAGTATTATTAAACATTGCTATTACATTTTTTTGACTAGATACAATATTAGTCGCGCGACAATAGAAACCTTGATGAGGAAGTGCCGTAAGCCAAATTTCAATGTTCGCACTAGTATTATCAAAATATATCTCATTGCTATAATTATACCTTATAACAATTGGTACTGTTATTTTAACGTTTTCATATTGCTTATTAACATTCGCCTGAGACTATACTTCTTTTAAATAATTAATTAGTGCCAACTATGCGTCATCAAAAGAATCTTGTGATACATACTCAAAATGCTCTTGTGTATTTATATTATCCGCTACCCAACTTTTATAAATAATCCTTATGTCGACACCACTATATCCTTCTTCAAAGTCGTAATAATATCCAATGTTATATGATTTTGGAGACATTTGATTTCTCAACATATATTTTTGAGTAAGGAATTTACGATTTTCTGCAACATAAGAGTCCTTCTCAGTGTCTCCAGCAATGGTATCAAACTAATACTTACAATATTTAGCATAGTCTTCTTTCTCTATGCTTTGGTCCCCAAATTCTGCACTATATCCCGCCTTCTCCGCACATCGGAATACTATTTCCCACTCTGCCATAGTTAAAGTAGGCGAAGGATAAGCCTTTGTAGAGTAATGCAGTCTTCCATACTTATTAGCGGTATTCAGTTTTGCAATTGCGGAAGTCCAATTGGATAACTTAGATTCTAAGCGTCCATTCATGAAAATGTTCATAGAAGCTTTGGAGAACAATGCATCTTCTAAAGACATTTTTATTTCTTTATTCCAAGACCAAGAAATTACTTTGCGATTCCCTTTGCCGCCAGAAGCGGTTACCGTATCATTGGATTGACCTGTAGTGCTAACTTTTAAAGTGTCAAAAAAGAGGACAGGGGTATAAAATTTTTCATCTCCAACCTAAGAAATTGAGTAGAACGTAACGTCTGCAACCTCTTTAATGCCGTAATGATTGAAGATATTCATCCTATCACCCCCCTCAGTTCAAGTCTTCTAAGCTGGCAGTAAACTCGTCTGACATAAGTCCTTCTACGGTTACTCCTGTGGTTTCTTTTGAAATGGTGCGCTCTTGTTCTTTTTCGCCATTTCCCATATCCACAGAACCAGTTGTGACAACAGTTCTTGTTACTTCCTTCTTAACGGTTGCTTTTATGTACTGATTATCACCCTCTGCTGCGGAATTGTTATAATCGGTGATGAGTAGGGTATTAGGGTCTGTAGATAAATTATACTCTGTATTATTTTCTGGCTAATGAATACTCAAAGCTACAGCTTTTTCATTTATAATCGGTACAGATTCTTCCCATTCCCATAGAACGTTTTGATCATTAAGATCTTCTATGGTGGGTTCATAATTACTACCTTTTTGCACAATTTGTGTGCTACCACTAACATTTTTCCCGTACTTTTGATTTGCAACATCGTATTGGGTTAATTTCATCATTATACCATCTTGGCGCCGCATTGCGACAAGAGACATGGAAAAAGTTGTCGGATCTCCGTCTGCTTGTAACGCTAATTGAGTGTCTGAGCTCATTTTACATAACGGAATCTCAAACTGATAGCGCTGGTCCTTCCCCGTCTTGCGACTGCGGCAATATGTTTCACCAACTAATTTATATGTCCCCGGAAAGTGTATGGCGTCAACCATAATAGATTTCCCCAAAGAAGTGTGGTCATAAGCTTTTGTCCGCGTCCATTTTAAATATTTTTCATATTGCTTAAAAGCTCTTAGATTGCCAGTAATGCGTTGTCCATTTTTACGGTAATATTCAGACGTGTTGGGCTCATAAGGTTGCATAGTCTTGGGGTCAATATAAACTGTCAATTCTGTATTTGCATATTTATCCATATATCGATAATTTGCGTGCTTCATGTTAACATCTGTATCAATACAAAAGCGGCATGACGCTTTGCAATTTTCCACCCTATCTAAATACACAACATCGTCTAGTGCATGGTCTATTTGATAAATACACTCTTGCGGCGGGGCAATATTTGTGTTATATACTACATCTACACTTGTCAAATAGCGATAAGGTTCATAGCCGAGCTCTTCTATTGCAGCAATTTCTTCATCGGTTAAGTCGCTGAACAAAACTCCTCTAGCACATTTATCAGTTCTGTAACCGTCAATATATAGAGACTGCGTCAAAAAAGCAACGTCACCAGCCATTACATTATAAATTGGACCCCTTCCATATTTTTCGCAAGGGGCATTTTCTCCCCAATCTTGAATTTGCTGTTTCGCTACATTTTCGTATTCCGTCCATCTTGTGGTATTTGTTAAACTGTCCTCAACCCCTTTGTTGTAAGTCCCAATGCCGCTTGGTAGCTCTTCACCTTCATCATTATACAATGTCGGATGATACGTATTATCATTGTAGTTATAATCAAAAACTTCTGTTCCATTTTCAACATAACTTTGCCATTTCTTGTAATTATCGCCACTTAAATTTTCACGTACCCACTCAAAAACCTCTTTTCCATACTGATGTTTGTAGTGGAAATAATTTTCTCCATCAGACTCATAACTAGTGGCATAAGCATATTTGGTTCCCCTGCCGCCGCAAGGGCCTCCACCATTGAAGAAATACCATTTTTGTGTCTATTCTCTATAAAATAGAAGCAAGTCATTTACAGATACGCGCTTTTTTCCATCATTAGATATAATATGTCCATCAACCATCCAGCAATAAATCGACGTGCCGCCGACGTAACCTGTGGTTCTAACATCTTTCTAATGCCCTTTTAGTTCATAAGTGGGCCAACGGTCAGGAATAATTAAAAAATCTGAGAAAGTTTCTAATGTTAAAATAGCACTCCGTAAATTTGCGTTTGGGTTTTTGCTGTCCGTCCCCCTGTCATAAAAATTTCGCAGGTACAAACTAAGTTTTTTTGTCCCCATTTTTCCGCCCCACATCATTCCTTGTGATGCGGGGGAAAATAGGGCATCTTCTAAAGTTACTGTAATATCTTTTTCATAATCCCACGTAATTAATTTTGGATTTCCCAAACCACCTTGGGCAGAAACTTCGGAAGCTGTTTGTTCTACTGTAGAAACTTTTAAAGTATCCAAATAAAGGACGGGGACATAAATCTCATCTTCATTTTCATCGAGCTCTATAGCGTAGAGGGTCACATCGGCAACTTCTTTTATACCGTATTGCTGAAAAATATTCATCTATCTCCCCTCCCTTTTTCTTACTTAGTTGTAATTCTTGTTGAACCATCCTTTTCAGTCTTGCGCCCACAGCAGCTAGTCTTCATATCTTTCTCAACATCATAAAAAGTAATTTCCATAGATTTGCCAGACTCAGGCACTGCTACTTCTACATCCATAGTTAACGTCGTCGGGTCCCCATCCGCTTCCAAAGTAAAGGTTTGGTCAGAATAAATATTACAAATATGGAATAAAATCTTCATACTTTGGTCTTAAACCCTTTCTCACATACTCTTATACACATCTCACGAAG